>JBILUB010000214.1:0-4784 GCA_044371245.1 Opitutaceae bacterium | reverse complement strand
CAGCCGCGCGGCCGCAGCGAGGACCCCGCCACCCCGGGGTGCAGCGCGAGGCGCACGGTCGAGATCAGAGTGTCGAGCGCGTAGGGTTTGGACACGAAATTGACCCCCTCGACCAAGCCCGGCTCCCGCCGCACCGCGCCCCCATGGCCGCTGGAGAACACCACCTTCAGGCTCGGCTCGCTCGCGCGCAGGCGCCGCGCCAGCTCCGGCCCGCTCAGACCCGGCATCACCAGATCGACCAACATCAACTGCACCCGCGGCGCGAGCTCCGCCCAGCGAGACAAGACCTCCGCCCCGTCCCTCGCCTCCAGCACCGCAAAGCCATGCAGCCGCAGCGCGCTCGCGGCCATGTCACGCACCAGATCATCGTCGTCGACCAGCAGGATCGTGGCCCCTCCGCCCGCGACGCCGCCCCCCTTCGCCCCCACCTCGGCCGGCCCCGGCGCAGCGGAAGCGACGTGCAGCGGCAGCCAGAGGCGAAACTCCGCCCCCTTCCCCGGCTCGCTCCGCACCGCCACATCCCCCCGATGTTGACGCACCGCCCCGTAGACGGTCGCCTGCCCCAGACCCGTGCCGCGGCCCGCCTCCTTGGTGGTGAAAAACGGCTCGAAAACGTGGGGCAACACCTCCGGAGCGATGCCCGGACCATCATCGCGCACCACCAGCAAGGCATAAGAACCGGCGCCGGCCGGCGGCCGGGGACCAGGCCCCCGTCCATCCAGCTCGACCCGCTGCGTCTCCACGCGAAACCGCCCGCCGTCCGGCATCGCGTCCCGCGCATTTAGCGCCAGATTTATCACCATCTGCTCGATCTGCCGGGGATCGGCCAGCAGCGGTAACGGCTCCGGCCCGGGCCGATACTCGAGCTGCACCACCGTGCCCAGCAGGCGCGCCAGCATCGGCGCAAACTCGGTCAAGGTGGCATTCAGCTCCACCGGCCGCGGGCGCAGTCGCTCCCGCCGGCCAAAGGTGAGCAACTGGCGGGTGAGCGTCGCACCCCGCTCCGCCGCCGTCACGATCTGCCGCGCCGCCGCATGGCAGGCCGACGCGTCCAGCCGCGCCCCGATCATCAGCTCCGCGTTGCCCCGGATCACCGTGAGCAGGTTGTTGAAATCGTGCGCCACCCCGCCCGCCAGCACGCCCACCGACTCCATTCGCTGCGCGTGGCGTAGGCGCTCCTCGATCTGCGCCCTATCCACCGCCTGCCGGATTGAGCGCGCCAGGGCCCGCCCGCCGATCTCGCCCTTGACCAGACAATCCTGCGCCCCTTCCCGCAACAGCTCGAGCCCCGTGCGCTCGTCGTCCACCACGGTCAACACGATCACCGGCGTGTCCGCCGCCCCGCGCCGCACCCGCCGCAGCGTCTCCAGGCCATGGCTGTCGGGCAGGTTCAAATCGGTGACCACGATGTCGAAACGCTCGCCCCGCAGCCGCTCCAGCGCGCCCTCCAGCCGCTCCACCCGCACCGTTTCAAAACGCAGCGCGGCCGACCCCTCCAGCGCGGACTCGAGCAGCAAGGCGTCACTCGGACTGTCCTCGATCAACAGCACCCGGCAGGCCGGCGAGACCCCGGGCAGCGGCGCCGGGGCGGGCGGCAGCGCCGGCGCGACCGGCAGCGCCACCACCTCGAACCAGAAACTCTCCAGCTCCCGCAGCACCTCCCCGAAACGCGTCAGATCGATCGGCTTGGTGATGTAGCAATTCGCATGCGCCGAGTAGGCCGCCAACACATCCTCCTCGGCCGAGGAGGTCGTCAACACCACCACCGGGATGTGGCGCAGACGCGGGTCGGACTTGATCTCGGCCAGCACCTCGCGGCCGTCCTTCCGCGGCAGATTCAGGTCGAGCAACACCAGATCGGGCCGCGGCGCCTCCTGATGCCGGCCCCGACCGCGCAGAAAATCCAGCGCCTCCTCCCCGTTCTCCACCCAGTGCACCGTGTTCGCCACGCGGAAGTCCCGCAGCGCCTCGAGCGTGAGCAGACGGTCCACACCACTATCCTCGACGAGCAGGATCTCGACGGGCCGGACGCGGACTGCGGTGCTGGGCGTGGTCATGACGAAGCGGGCGGCGAAAGCGTGAAGCGGAAGACCGAGCCCGCGCCAAGCGCCGACTCCACCCAGATGCGCCCGCCGTGCCGCTCGACAATTTTTTTGCACAAAGCCAGCCCGATCCCCGTACCCGGATACTCGCTCCGCGTGTGCAGCCGCTGGAAAATCACAAAAATACGCTCATGGAAACGCGGCTCGATCCCGATCCCGTTGTCCCGCACCGACACCACCCACTCCTCCCCCTCGCGGACCGCCCCCACCTGCACCCGGCACGCACGCTCCGGGTGCCGGTACTTGACCGCGTTGCCCACCAGATTCTGGAGCAGCATCACCACCCGCGCCCGATCGACCTCGAGCGTGGGCAATTCCGCGTCGCGCGTCACCTCCGCCCCCGCCTCCGGCAGCACCGCGCGCAGATTCTGCAAAGCCTCGTCCAAGGCCTCGCCCAGGCTCGTCGGCCGGCGCGTGAGCTCCCCGGTGCCCACCCGCGAAAAGGTCAGCAAATCCAGGATCAAAGCCTGCATGCGCCTCGCCCCGTCCACCGCGTGGGTGATCAGCTCCTGCGCCTCCGCCGGCAAGGCGCCCCCGTGCCGGCGCTCCAGCAACTGCACGCAGCCGGCCACCGCCCGCAGCGGCTCCTGCAAATCATGCGAAGCCACATACGCGAACTGCTCGAGATCCCGATTGCTCCGCTCCAGCTCCATGCGCTGCCGCTGCAGGTCCAGTTCCAGCCGCTTGCGCGCGGTGATCGACTGCGCCGAGAGCAGCACCCCCGCCACCTCCCCGTCCGCGCGCCGCCAGGGCCGCGCCTCCCACTGCCACCACTCCACGCTGCCATCCACACCCACCACCGCCTCCTCCTCGGCCCGCTCCACCTCCCCCCCGAGCACGCGCGGCACGGCCGCGAAACAACACGCCGGCGGCGGCCGCAGCCCCTCCGCCGGCCCCAGCCCCGCCAGCTCCCGCCCTTCCAAGCCGAACTGCGCCCGCCAGCTCCGGCTCGCCCGCACATAACACAGCCGCGTGTCGAACATCGCGATCGCCGCAGGCGCATGCTCCACAAAATCCCGCAGCAAACTCTCGCTCACCCGCAGCCGCTCCGCCGCCGCCCGCTCCTCCGTCACATCCCGATTCACCCCCAGCACCCGCTCCACCCGCCCACGCGCGTCGCGCCGCACCACCGCCAGACTCTCGATCAGCCGCTCCTGCCCGTCCCGCCTCCGGATGCGGAAAAAAACCGGCTGCTCCCCCTGCCGCTCAAACGCCGCCCCCTCCTCCCGCCACACCCGCGCCCGATCCTCCCCCACGAGCAAAGCCTCCCAGGTCTCGTAGTTCACCGCCTCCCCCGCTCCCACCCCGTAGAGCCGGCGCAGCGCCGGATCCCAGCGCAGCGAACGGGTGGCCGGCACCCACTCCCACACCCCCAGCGAGGCCAGCTCCAGCGCCGCCTGCAGACGCGAGGCCAGCAACTCATACTCCAGCGTGCGCGCGCGCACCCGCTCCTCCAGCTCCGCATGGGCCTCGCGCAAGGCCGCCTCGGCCCGCCGCCGATCGTCGACGTCCGTGCTCGTCCCAAACCACTTCCGGATCCCGCCCTCCACCTCGCGCAGCGGCTCGGCCCGCGTCTTGAACCAACGGTACACCCCATCGTGCCGCCGCAGGCGAAACTCGATGTCGAGCGGGCGTCCCGTCGCCGTCGCCTCGTTCCAGCCCGCGAGCGCCCCCGCCCGGTCCTCCGCGTGCACCGGCTCCAGCCAGCGCCGCCCCAGCTGCTCCGCTTCCGGCAGCCCCGTGTAGCGCACCCACTGCGGGCTCAGATAGTCGCACGCGCCCTCGGGCGTGCTCGTCCAGACCAGCTGCGGCAGCGACTCCACGATCTCCCGCGCCCGCCGCTCCCCCTCGAGCGCCGCCTCCTCCGCCGCCCGCCGCCCCTCCTCCGATTCGTCGACCCTCGCCGCCGCCCGCCAGGCCAGCCCGCCCAGCATCGTCACGATCAGAGTCGTCTGCAGCGCCTGCCCCGGCGCCTCGCCCAGCCAGCCCCGCCGCTCCGCCAGCAAGCGCAGCAGATCCAGCCCCGGCGGCACCAACACCACCCAGGGCAACAAACGCCGCGCCAAGCCCCCGCCCGGACCCCCACTGGTCAAGACCTGCAAAGCCCCCGGCCCCCGCCGCGCCAGCAAGACCCCCAGCGAGAGCCAGGTCATGGCCAGCGCGGTCGGCGGCGCCAGCCCCATGTGGTCCGGCTCGCCCGTCGGTGCCGTGTCGTAGAGATGGGCGAGCGCCCCCAACACACACACCATCGCCGCCACCACCGCAAAAGCCTGCGTCGGCCGTCCGCCCCGCGCTCCCCGATGCTCCAGCCCGATCACCGCCCCGGCCAGCGCCGTGGCCGCCACCGCCTCCAGCAGAGATCCCCCCGGCAACAAACGCGAGCGCCCCAGCTCCTCCACGATCTCCGCGAGCAACTCCCCCACCCCGATGCAGGCCGCCAGCCCGGCCAAGATCAGAGGCCAGCGCCCGCCCCCGCTCCGCCGCCGCAGCCAGAGTCCCGCCGCGAGCAACAAGACCAGGACCGACCCCGGCACCGTCATCGGCGCCACCCCCAGCCAGAGCGCCCGCCCGGCCTCGTGCCCGCACAGCGCCGAGACCAGCACCAGCGCTCCCACCGCCCCCGCCCCCGCGGCGCACAGCCCCACCAGCCGTTCCTGGGACTCCCGACCAAAATCGGCAACG
>JBILUB010000213.1:0-4785 GCA_044371245.1 Opitutaceae bacterium | reverse complement strand
GGGGGGGGGGGGGGGGGGGGCCGGGATGGTGGATCGGGCGACCCCCGGCTAGAAATCGCAGAATTTTCACACTTGGCCGGAGTGACAATCGTTTTCACCTTGCGGGTGGATGGCTTACAAAATTTGGCGCAACTCGATGACTGACGGGCGCACGCGCCTTTTCTTGAGCGCAATGATTTTTGGCCTCGGCTTGTTGGCCGGAAAACTGGATTTGGTGCGAAAACTGGAGTGGAAAGCCGAGGATGCCCGACTGGAAGTGAGGGCCCGTCTGGGGGCCGAGGCGCATGAAGACCTGCTGTTGATCGGCATCGACGAGGAGTCGGTCAACTGGCTCGGACAATGGCCGTTTCCGCGCTCGGTGCACGGGGTGTTGATGGAGTGGCTCGGGCGGGACCCGGCGACGCGCCCGGCGGTTATGGCGTGGGATCTTTTGTTTATCGACCGAAACTTCGATCCGGAGCTGGATCAGGCTTTTGCCGACGGGCTGGGCGCGGCGGGATTTCCGGTGGTGTTTGGCGCGATGGGGGACCCGCTGCAGGCGCGCCCCGGCCTGCGGGCCGATGGGGAGACGGCGCCGCAGATCGAGCCGCTCGCGGTCCTGGGCGATCAACCGGAGCTGGCCGCCTTGCCGGACGCCCGGGCGGCCAAGCTGCCCCTGGGGGTCCTGCGGGCCTCGGCCGCGACCGCGTTTCTCGACGCGGAGGCCGACGCGGACGGCGTGGTCCGGCACCTGCCGCTGGTGGTGCGGGTGGGGGACGCGGTCTATCCGTCGCTCGTGCTCCGCACCTTGCTGGAGTACTGGAAAGTTGGATACGAGGCGGTGTCGGTCGAGCCCGGCCGCGGCCTGGTCGTGCGGTTGCCGGCCGGCGGGTCGAGGACGGTGCCGATCGACGCCCAAGGACGTTACCGGCTGAATTATCGGCACGAACACCGGTCGCCGGGAAATCCCGCCGGCCTGCCGACGCTCGGCTACTGGGCCTTGTATGAGCCGTTGATGAACCGGTACCTCAACGCCGAGGAGGCGCCGCGGCCGCCGACCGGGGGCAAGATCCTTGTGGTCGGGCAGGTGGCGTCGGGGCTGACCGACATCGGCCCGAGCCCGCTGGACGGCAAAAGCGCGAAGGTGATGGTGCACCTGAACGCCCTGGACAACATCCTGAAGGGTGATCACCTCCGCGATCTGCCGCTGGCTCCGGTGCTGGCGGCCGTGCTCCTGCTCGGGCTGGGCGCGGGCTGGGTCCTGGAGCGACGGGGCATCCCCTTTTTCTCGGTGGCCGTCCTGGGCAGCGGTCTGATCGTGGCCGTCGTCTGCACGGGACTGCTCGTCGGGTGGAGCGTGATGTCGCCCCTGGCCGTGCCGCTCGGCGCGTTTTTTGTGCAACAAGGCGCCTTCGCGACCCTGAAAATCCGGCAGGAGCAGGCCAAACGCGATCGTATCCGCGGCTTGTTCGCCACCTACGTGGCGGCGGCCTTGGTGGATCGCATGGTCCAGACCGGGGAGGAGCCGCGGCTGGGCGGGGTCGAGGAGGAGATCACGGCCTATTTCTCCGACATCGAGGGTTTTTCCAGCTTCTCCGAAGAGCTCTCGCCGACGCAGTTGGTGGAGCTGATGAACGAGTACCTGAGCGCTTGCACCGACATCGTGCAGTCCGAGGGGGGCACGCTGGACAAGTACATCGGGGACGCCGTGGTCGCGATGTATGGTGCGCCGCTGGCGCTGGAGCATCATGGCCATCGGGCCCTAGTCGCCGCGTTGCGGGTGCAGCGGCGCTGCGGGGAGTTACGGGAGAAGTGGCGGGCGGAGCAGAGCGCGAAGGGCTGGCCTGATATCGTGACGCGGCTGCGGACGCGCATCGGGTTGAATCTGGGACGCGCCGTGGTCGGCAACATGGGCAGCCACACGCGTTTCAACTACACCATGATGGGCGACACGGTGAACATCGCCGCCCGCATGGAGTCCGGCGCGAAGACCTACGGGGTCTACACGCTGGTGACCGAAAGCGTCGTCGAGGCCAGCCGGCGCGCGGAGCCGGACGGCGTGCTTTTTCGCCCGCTGGATCGGATCGTGGTCAAGGGGCGCAGCGCGCCTCTCACGATCCATGAGGCGATGGCGCTGCGCGCGGACCTCGCCGGCGATGGGCGTGGGCGGGAGTGCGCGGCGATCTACACCTCTGGACTCGAGCGCTATCAGGGTCGGGACTGGGCGGGGGCGCGCGAGGCCTTTGGCCGATCTCTGCCGCTCGAGGAGAACGTGTCGCATAATCCCTCGAAGGTCATGCTCGAGCGGATAGACCGGATGCTTGTTCGGCCGCCCGGCGCCGACTGGGACGGGGTCTGGAGGATGACGAGCAAATGATGGCGGCGTCGATCGGGAGGCGTTTACGAAGCATCGTTTCTCTTTTGAGCGCGGCGCTGGCGGGATGGGGTGCGGCCGCGAGTTTTCCCGCGAGGGCGGCGAGCATCCCGCCGGATTTTACCGAGGCGGTCAGGCCGCCGTGGGCCCGCGCGGGCAAGTGCACGGGGCGCGTGCTCGTGCGTGAGGGCGGTACGGAACGTTATCGGGGCCGGGTCGGGCCGGGTTTCGAGCTGGGCGCGAGAGACGCGGTCCTGACCGGACCGGGCGCGCGGGTGGAGTGGCTCCAGATCGGGGGCGGGCGCTGGCGACTGGGCGAGCGGGTGGTGTGGTTGGCGGGAGAGGAGTCGGGCGAGGCGGTGTTGCGGGCCGGCACCGCGCTCGCGGTGGTGCCTCCGAACGAGCGGTGGGATGTGGGCGCGGCCGAAACCCGGGTGCGGATTTCCGAGGGGGTGTGGCTGCTCACCGCCGTGGATAATGGGGGGTTGAAGATCGTGGCGCTCGACGGCGGCGAGCTGAGCGGAGTGCCGGCCGACGGGATCGAGGGGGCTCCGCTCCGCCTGCGGGCGGGTGAGCTCATCTTCGCACGGCCCGGCGGAGAGGGCTTTGGCCCGGTGGTGACCATCTTTCTCGAGGAGACACTCGCGACGAGTCGTCTGCTGACGCGGTTTGGGGTGGAGTTGCCCCAGATGGAGCGCCTGCGTCAGCAGGCTGCCGCCCAGCGGGAACGCCTCACGCATGTGAGCAACGCGCACGTCGGCGGCGCGCGGGATGCGGATGGCTTTCAGGTCATCGTGCCCGACGCGGGCTCCGCTCCGGCGGGTGGTCCCCGCTGAGTCGGCGCGCGGCGGGCGCGTGCTTGTCTACGCCGCCGCTGGACGTTTGGGTGGCCCGCATGGCAGATCCGAAACTTTTGGAAACGTTTCCCAATCCGGCGCGTGGGCGCGACTACGTGATCGAGCACACGCACCACGAATTCACGTCGCTTTGTCCGATGACCGGGCATCCGGATTTTGCCCACATCACACTCCGCTACACACCCGACGCGAAGTGCGTGGAGCTGAAATCGCTGAAGCTCTATTTCCACGCTTTTCGGAACGAGGGGATTTTTTTCGAGGCCGTCACGAACAAGATATGCGACGAGCTGGGTGCGGCGCTGAGCCCGCGCAGTCTGGAGATCGTAGCCGATTGGAAGGCTCGTGGCGGCTTCACCTCGAGGGTGATCGCGCAGTGGGGCGGGGCGAAGGCCCGTGCGCGACGTACCGCTAGACCTTAGGGTGTGGCCCGGGGCGACGACGTTGTTGGGTGCCTTGGTGTCGGGGGAAAACGAGGCGAGATTCGGGGCGGCGCCCTCGCCGTCTCTGGGTGCGCGACCCGATGTCGCGTGGCGGGCGCGGGGAGTAGCGTGGCGGCCTATGAGCACGATCGAATCTGACATGCTGGGCTTCGAGGAAAGGGGCACCGTGGGCGATGCCTCCGGCAAGCCGCCGCAAGACACGCCGGGGGGGAAATCACGCCGCGAGTGGATGCCGCCCGAGCCCGAGGCGGAGCGCCAACTCAACACCTTGATCGCGGGCATCGGCGTGGCCATGTTGACCACGGCCACGTCGGAGGACGGTTTGCGTAGCCGGCCGATGGCCACGCAGGGCCGCGGACTGGAGCGCGGCGAAATCTGGTTTTTCACCCGGGACGATTCGGGCAAGGTTTTCGAAATCGAGGGCGATCACGAGGTGAACCTCGCGTACGCCGAGCCGGGTGAGCAGCGCTACGTCTCGCTCTCCGGCCGCGCCGCCGTGCTGCGCGATCCGGAGCGTGCGCGCGCGCTCTGGAGCCCGGAGGTGGAGACTTGGTTCCCCGGCGGACCGGAGGATCCACACCTCGCGCTGCTTCGCGTGCGAGTGCACGGGGCCGAGGCCTGGGATGCGGCCGGGGCGAAGATGACCGGATTGTTCGCGCCGCCTCGGCCCGGCCCCAGGGTCGGAGAGCCCGCCGCGGCGGACGGTCAGAGGGTGATGGTCGCGTATTGATCCGGGGGCGGCGAATCGCCCTTGCCTCCGGTCAGCGATCCGAGGCGAGGACTCCGTCGCCCGCGCCGGCACCGATCGACGCGTGCCCTTCGCCAAGCGGCTTGTCGGCGCCGGCGCGCGTCACCGGCCAGAGGAGGGCGGCGAGGGGCAACACCAGCCCGAGCGCGAGTCCGGCCGCGAGTCGGGCCGGTCGCCGCTGGCTGGCCACGATCCAGAGCCAGCGAGCGTGGAGCGCGAGGTGCCCGACGACGAGGGCGACGGCGGCGTAGGAGAGCCATGTGTGCAGGTCGCCCCAGTCGTGGCGCGTCCAGCCCAGCAGCCCGAGACCGTGGCCTCCGCGCGATCCCGGGGGCAGGCGAAAGGCGAGGATGAGGCCGGTGGCGGCGAGCAGGCTGCCGATCAGCC
>JBILUB010000212.1:0-4813 GCA_044371245.1 Opitutaceae bacterium | reverse complement strand
GGAGCGGCGGGGGTGGGCGCAAGCGGGTAGGCGGGCCGGTCGGTTGGCCGTGCTTGCGCCCGGGGGCGGCGGGGTTTTGGGTGGGCGGCTTTTCCCATGGCTTACGACTGGCTCAAAGGTGTCGCAGACGAATATGACGTGATCGTGATCGGCTCCGGGCTGGGCGGCATGACGGGGGCCAACGTGCTCGCCAAGGCGGGTCACCGCGTGCTCTTGCTGGAGCACCACTACCAGTTCGGCGGGTTGGCCACGTGGTTCACGCGCAAGGGGGGGCACATCTTCGACATCTCGCTGCACGGCTTCCCCAGCGGCATGATCAAGAGTTGCCGGCGTTATTGGACGAAGGAGATCGCGGACTCGATCCATCAGCTGAAGGACGTGCGGTTCGTGAATCCGCAAATGGATGTCTGGACGGATTTCACCCGCGAGGACTACACCCGGGTGCTGGTCGAGCAGTTCAAGCTGCCGCGCGAGCAGGTGGAGTCCTTCTACGACCACCTGCGGGCGATGAACTACTACGACAACAACCCGGAGACGACGGGGCAGATGTTCGAGCGTTTCTTCCCCGGCCGGCCGGACGTCTGGCGTCTGCTGATGGAGCCGATCTCCTACGCCAACGGCTCCACCTTCGACGATCCCGCGATCACCTTTGGCATCGTTTTCAGCAATTTCATGGGGGCGGGGGTGTACACCTTCCAGGGAGGCTCCGACCTGCTGATCGGGAAGATGTGCGATGAGCTGAGGAAGAACGGCGTCGAACTGCGGAAGCGCGTATTGGTCGATCGGATACTGGTGGAGGAGCGCGGGGGGCGCAAGGTGGCCTGCGGAGTGGTGGCCAGGGGCGGCCGCGTGATCCGGGCCCGGGCGGTGCTCTCAAACGCGAACATCAAGAACACGATCTTCCGTCTGGCGGGTGAGGAAAATTTCACGCCGGAGTTTGCCGAGCAGGCGCGGCGGGTGCGGATCAACTCCAGCTCGTGCCAAGTGTATTTCGGAATCCGGAAGGGGGAGACGATCCCGCACATCGGCGATCTGGTCTTCACGTCCGAGGCGCCCGCCTACAGTCCGGAGGAGCTGAAGGGGCTGCACACGACGAGCCGGACTTTCTCGGTCTACTATCCGGACACGCGGCCGGGCTCGGAGCGCTACACCGTGGTCGCGTCCTTGAACGGGCACTACGAAGATTGGCGGGCGATGGATGATGCGACCTACGAGGTGCAGAAGAGGCGCCTGATCGAGGAGAGTTTGGTCGCGTTGGAGAAGTACATCCCGGAGGTGAGGGGCAAGATCGACTGGATGGAGGCGGCGACGCCGCGCACGATCGAGCGCTACACGACCCACCTGGGGGGGACCAGCTTCGGCACGAAGTTCGAGGGCTTGCCGGTGTCGATGAATCTGAGCGAGGCGCTGCCGGGATTGTTTCACGCCGGAAGCGTCGGGATCATCATGAGCGGCTGGCTCGGCACGATCAACTACGGGGTGATCACGGCCAACAAGATCGACAAATGGTTGTTCTCCCTGCGGCAGGCCGAGGGTGCGGCCCTGGCCCGGGGCTAGGCGCGGTCGGGCGCGGAGGAGGCGCGGGAGGCCTCGGCGGGCTGCGGATCCGGATCCTCGATGGCGGCGAGGTTTTCACGGGCGGGACCGTTGGTCACGGTGCCGTCGGCGGAGAAGCGCGAGCCATGGCAAGGGCAGTCCCAGGTGGACTCCACGGGGTTCCAGCGGACGACGCAGCCGAGGTGGGTACAGATGGCGGAGCGGGCGTGGAGCTCGCCGTCCGCGTCGCGGTGGAGCGCGATTCTTTGCCGGCCGCGCTGGACGACGCAGCCCTGCCCGGGCGCGAGATCGTGGGAGTCGGCGGGGGATTTGTGGAGGCCGCGGTCGAGGAGCTGGAGGGCGACGTTGGTGTTTTCCTTGGCGAAGGTGAGGGCGGCGGTGAGGGTGACGCGGCCGGGATTGTAGAGGTGGCTCCAGGGGTTGGCGCGGTGGTGGATGAGATCGTTGATGATCATGCCGGCGAGCGTGCCGTGGGTGAGTCCCATGCCGGAATCGCCGGTGGCGATGTAGGTGTTGTCGTGCGCGCCGGGGTTTCGCCCGAGGTAGGCTAAGCCGTCGACGGTCTCCATCACCTGGCCGGACCAGCGGGCGAGGGGGCGAGCCTCGGTCACGGGGAAGCGTCGGCGAGTCCAGGCTTCGAGCCGGTCGAAGCGCGGTGCCGGATCGGCGTCCTGGCCGGTTTTATGGTCTTCGCCGCCGACGATCAGCATGCTATGTCCGGGGAGGGCGGAGGGCGCGAGGCGGATATAGTGGTAGAGGTCTCCGTCGTCCCAATACAGGCCTGGAGGGAGGGAGTGTTCGGGTATGAGGAGCGCGAGGACGTAGGTGCGATAAGGGGCTTGTTTGGTATGGATGGTGAAGCGGTCGTTGATCGGGCTGTTGGTCGCGAAGACGAGGGAGGTGGCGGATACGCTCGGCCCGGCGGCGGTGTGCACGACGGGATTGGGGCCCTCGGAGAAGTCGGTGACCCGGGTATCGCCGTAAAGTCGGCCGCCGAGGCGGAGGAATTCGGAGGCGAGGCCGCTCAGGTAGGGCCAGGGCGAGAGCTGTGCCTGGCGGGGGAAGCAGAGGCAGCGGGGCCCGGCGGCGCCCGGTGCGGGCCAGGGGGTGAAGTCGATCTCGGTGAGCCCGGCGGCGCGGGCGGCAGCGTACTCGAGATCGAGTTTGGCCGCGGTTTGGGAGGGGTCGTCGGGGTCGGCGAAGAGGTAGCCATCCAGGCGCCGAAAGTCGCAGTCGAGCCCGAGTTCTTGCACGAAGGTCTCGATCCGGTCGATGGCGGCGGCGTGGCTGGCGGCGGCGAATCGGGCGCCCTCGCGGCCGTGCCAGCGTGCGATGTGGCGAAAGCGGTCGTCGATCGCGCTGGCGAGATGTGCGGTGGTGCGGGCGCTCTCGCCCGAGCCCGGGCGGGCGGAGTCGAGCAGGATGACGCGTGCTCCTTCACGAGCGAGGAGCAGGCCGGTGCTCAGTCCGGCGATCCCGGCGCCGACGATGCACACGTCGGCGGTGGCGTTTGACTCCAGTGGAGCGGCCTCCGGGACTCGGTGCCGTCCGGCCCATAGGGGCTGGGTCTGAGCGAGAGAGGCGGTGGCGGGCGTTGCTTGCATGGGAGAGCGGGGAGCGGGGTGGGGCGCCCCCGTCGCGGATTTCGCCGACGATGGGACGTGGTCCGTGGCCGCGATCCCGGAGCTGGATTTCCCAAGAAAGCGCCGGCCGTTTCCGTGCCGCGCGCGCCGTCTTTTTGCGAGGGGCGCGCGGGCAGGGTTGCGGTGGTTGTTTTCCAAAAATCCGTCCAGCCGGGTCCGCCGCGCCGGGCCGGCTGTCTTCGAATCAAGGGATGCGGGGTGGGACGGTGTTACTCGTCGCGTCCCTGCTCCGCCTCGATGTTGATGCTGGAGGCGATCTCGGTGAGCTCTTCGTCGGTGGCGGACTCTTCTTCGAGGGTGGCTTCGAGGAGGGCGCGTACCTCGTCGTAGCCGAGGATCTCGGCAAATTCGCGCAGGGTGCCGTAGCCGGCGATCTCGTAGTGTTCGATCTTCTGGGCGGCGCAGATGAGCGCGGCGTCTTTGACGCTGGGCGAGGCATCTTCGTCGATGGTTTCGGAGCCCTCGGCGACGAGGCCCTCCATGGCGAGGCACTTTTTGCCTTTCGGGCTGAAGTCGAGGATCTGGGCGACTTGTTCGAGGCGGGCGACTTGTTCCTTGGTTTGTTCGAGGTGCTTTTGGAATCCGGTTTTCAGGCGCTCGTCGTGAGCGGCTTTGGCCATCTTGGGCAGGGCTTTGACCAGTTGGGTTTCGGCGCTGTAAAGGTCTTTGAGTTCGTGGATGAGGAGATCGTGGAGGGTTTGGATTTTTGGCATGGTGGGGGGTGGTGGATCTAGCGTCGGCAGGAGCGCAGTCCCGATGCCAGCGGCGGCGGGGTGATCCTAAGCATTTCGCTCGCAGCGGCTTGAAATATCGCGGGACCGCGGGCGGCGGATCAACCGGGGGCTCGGGGTGTGGCCTTGTGCACCCGGGGCCGGCGGGTGGGTGCAGATTGCAGCGCGGGATGGAGGCGGGCGTCGCGCGTCGGAAGGGGACGAAAAAAAGGCCTCCGCGTGGAGCGGAGGCCTGGGGAACAGGGCGGGAGCGGGGTGTGGTTTAGGCGGCGGGGCTCGGGGCTTTGGGGGCGGGGGGCGGCACGAGGCCGCCGGTGCCGACGTGGTGAAAGGTCGCGTCGGCGGGCAGGATGACACGTTGGCAGAAGTCGCCGAATTTTTCGCCGGGCAGGCGCTCGAGGGCGTAGCGCTTGATGACGGGCGCGAGGAGTTTGATGGAGTCGTCGATGGTGATGCTGGGCGCCACGAGGCGGTTTAGCCGGGTGCCTTCGTAGGCGGCGCCGAGGTAGAGGGCGTATTTGCCCGGGGCTTTGCCGACGAAGCCGATCTCGGCGAGGTAGGGGCGGGCGCAGCCGTTCGGGCAGCCGGTGACGCGGAGGCTGATGGCGTCGTGCGAGAGGCCGTTTTCGTCGAGCAGGGTCTCAAACTTCGCGAGGATGTCGGGCAAGGCGCGTTCGCTCTCGGCGAGGGCGAGTCCGCAGGTGGGGAGGGCGACGCAGGAGAGGGCGTTGAGGCGTAGTCCGGAGCGTTCGTTTTCGCGGTCGAGGCCGTGCCGGGCGAGGATGGACTCGACGTGGGCCTTGGTGGTCGCGTCGAGGCCGGAGATGGTGAGGTTTTGGGAGGGGGTGAGGCGGAAGTCTCCGCGGGTGCCGACGAGGAGGC
>JBILUB010000211.1:0-4848 GCA_044371245.1 Opitutaceae bacterium | reverse complement strand
CACCGCCCCCGGGCGCGCCGCCGCCGCCGCCTCCGCCCACGGCGTACCTCTCGCCTTCGACACCCTCGAGCCCCTGCTCACCCTGCCCGAGGCCGAAATCATCGCCGTCTGCACCCCGCCCAAGTTTCACCTCGAAGCCGCCCTCGCCGTGCTCGCCGCCGGCAAACACCTCTACCTCGAGAAACCCGCCTTCATGAGCGCGGCCGAGGCCCGCACCTTCGCCGCCGCCGCCGCCCACGCCCCCGCCTGCCGCGTGCTCGTCGGCTCCAACAATCTCTACTCGCCCGAGGTCCAGGCGCTCCACGCCGTGCTCCGCTCCGGCGAGCTGGGCCGCGTGTTCGCCGTCGAATCGCGCAAGACCGGCCCGGGCTGGCTGCCCGTCGGCTGGGCCGCCCTGCGCGACTTTGCCGGCGGCGGCGTGGTCATGACCTCCGCCGCGCACCGCATCGAGCAGACGCTCTACCTCTTCGACGCCGCCCCGGTCCGCGTCTCCGCCCGCCTGCACTCCGCCTGGCGCGGCCGCCCGCCGGCCCGCCACTCGGCCGCCAGCCCGCCGCCCGCGGCCGTGCCGCCCGAGAGCGACGTCGAGGACACCGTCTTCGCCCTGCTCGAGCTGGCCGACGGCACCTCCGTCTCCTTCCGCGAGACGCTTTCGCCCACCCAGGCGATGGAGCTGACGTATCAGGTTTTTGGCGACAAGGCCGGCGCCTCGCTCCACCCCTTCGCGGTCCATGGGCTCGACCCGGACGGCGTCGCCCGCAGCACTCCACGCCCCCAGCCCGCGCCCGCCCGCCACCGGCACACCGCCGCCTACAGACATTTTTTCACCTGCCTGAACGAGGGCCGCCCCCCCGACTCCACCCCCGCCCGCGCGATCGACGTGCTGCGAGTCGTCGAGGGCATCTACGCCTCCGCCGCCGCCGGCCACACCGTCGACCTGGCTTAGACGCGAAGCGCCCTAGGGAAGCCGTTTAGGTGGCTGGGCAAAAAGAGGGCCGGTGTCTGCGAGCGAGACCCGCCGTACAAAGAAAAGTGCGGCCAGACGCGGAGGCATCGCGCAGAGGCCCCTGACAACTCCCGGGCAGATCCGCGAAGAGCTCTCTTTGTCACGCTTTTTCCTTGTTGTTCAAATGATTATAAAATCGCCAGAACTTGGCTTTTCTATCGACAGGCCCCCGCGTTGTTGAGCTAGGTGCCCGCGCTGCGTGATTCCGCGCAGCCTATCCTCCCCAACCACCATGCATCCACTCCGCAAACTACGCGCCCTCCTCGGCGCCGGCTTGGCCCTCGCCTTGCCCCTCCTCGCGTCCGGCGGCCTCCAGGCCCAGTCGCTTCCCGTCGCCTTCGATCCCGCCACCGGCTCCGCCCCGGCGGAACTCATCATTCCTCAGCTCGTCCCCGTCATTTTCTCCACCGTCAGCCCGGGCGATGCGCCGCTTATCCTCCGCACCACCACGCTCATCACCCAGTCCTGGTTCGATGCCATCGCGCCCTACGGTGAGACCACCGTCGGTGTTTCCTCCCGCATCCCCCGCCGCCCACTCGCCGAGCGCAGCGACAGGAACCGCAACATCGCCATCCTCCACTCCTCCTTTCACGTCCTCAACAGCCTCTACCCAGCCTACGCCGCCAATTGGCGATCCCTCCTGCTCGGCGCCGGCCTCGATCCCGACGACACCTCGCTCGACCCCCGCACCCCCGTCGGCATCGGCAACCTCGCCGGCCGCGCCGTCGTCGCCTCGCGCGAGCACGATGGGATGAACCAACTCGGGGACATCGCCCCCCGCCGCCGCGCCCGCAACTACAACCGCCAACGCTACGCCGACTACACCGGCTACGCCCCGGTCAACACCGCCTACGAGCTCCGCGACCCGTCCCGCTGGCAGCCCAACATCCTCGACAACGGCTACGGCATCTTCCGCGTCCAACAATTCGTGACCCCGCAATACGCGCTCGTCCGCCCCTATTCCTATCGCACGCCCAAGGTCTTCCGCTCGCCCCGCCCGGAGGCCAGCGACGCGCGCAACCGCTCCGCCTACAGAGCCCAGGTCGACGCCGTCCTCGCCGCCTCCGCCGCCATGACCGATCGCCAGAAAATGATCGCCGAGCTCTTCGACGATAAGATCACCAGCCTCGGCTTCTCCGCCCTCTTCGCCTCCGTCGCCAACCAACTCACGCTCGAAGACTTCGTCACCTACGACTTCCTGACCAACCTCGCCGCCTTCGACACCGGCATCGCCATCTGGCAGGAAAAGGCCCGGCACGACGCCGTCCGCCCCTTCAGCGCCGTCCGCCACGTCTACGGAAACCGCCCCGTCACCGCCTGGGGTGGCCCCGGCCGCGGCACCGTCACCGATCTGCCCGCTTCCGAGTGGCGCGCCTATCTCCCCGTCGCCGACCACCCCGAGTACCCCTCCGGCTCCGCCGCCTTCTGCGCCGCCCACGCCCGCACCAGCCAGCTCTTCTTCGGCAGCGACACCCTCGGCTGGTCTTTCCCCGTGCCCGCGGGCAGCTCCCGGATCGAGCCCGGACACACCCCCGCCGCCCCGCTCGAGATCCGCTTCGAAACCTGGAGCCAGTTCGCCGAGGAGTGCGGCCAGAGCCGCTTCTGGGCCGGCGTACACTTTCCCGCCGCGATCTCGGCGGGCGCCGAGATCGGCCGCCGCGTCGGCGGCTCCGCCTTCCTCTTCGTCGCCAGCCACCTAGACGGCAGCGCCCCCAAACCCTGAGCCCCCGGTATCCCGGTCGGAGCTACCCCACGCCTGAGCTCCACCCCCTCGCCCCCGCGGCCTCGCGCCGCCGGGGCTTTTTTGCGCCCACCACGCGCCCGTTTTCGAGAGACATTTGAAAAGCGCCCCACTTCGCGTATCCATCCACTGCTCCCCTTTGCCTCGGCCCCTCCCCCAACCCGCGTCACCTACTTGGCTCCTCACCGCACCCCTTCGCTTCCTCGGCCGCCCACGTCGACCGCACCCGCCCCCTACGCAGATGCACCTGCGTAACCAAATTTTGCTAAAACTCCGTCTATCAGCCCTAGCTGGATTGCCTTGGGTAATTGCAAATGAGATCAAATTAACGACTCAAAAACCCCGCCAGACCTGCCTTAGTCATTCCCCCCCCCTTTGCCCCCATGCGTCCCGTCAAATCGTGCTTCGGCATCCGCGCTCCCTTCCTCGCCTCGCTGTTCGCCTCCCTCGCCTGCCTGACGTCGGCCCCGGTGGCCCTCGCCGACGGTCCGGGACTGTCTAACAGCAGCTACCCCGCGGGTGATCTGTACAAGACCCTCTCGGCGATCGACGTCTCGAACGGGGCGCCCGAGGGCCACGGCTTCGTGGCCATGCACCGCGGCTACCTCATCGTCCTCTGCGCCAAGGACGGCGGCGGCGGCCTCGGCACCGGCGCCATCGCCGCCTACGACATCTCCAACCCCACCAACCCGGTCAACGTGTTCACCACGGTGAACAACCCCCACTACACCGCCACCGGCAACCACTACGCCGGCAACCTGCGGGAGGCCCACTCCCTCGCCTTCTGGGGCGACTACATGGCCGTCACCAGCACCAGCGGCCCCGACACCTCGGAAAACGGCATCCAGATCTGGGACATGTCGAACCTCGACAAACCCGCCAACGTCGCGCCCAACGCCTGGCTCGGGCCCCGCCGCGTTTCCTCCATCAATCTGCCCGGCGTCATCGGTGCCGACTACTTCGACGCCCCCTGGTCTCTCACCTGGAACGGCCGCTACCTCTACGTCGCCGTCCCCGGCGACGGTCTCTTCATCCTCGACACCTCCACCATCACCAACCCCGTGATCGCGAACCGCGGCGAGGGTAAACCGAACCCAGTGCGCGAGAACCTCATCGGCGGCAGCAAGCGCGGCATGCACCAGATCGTCTCCCTCGGCAACAGCATCATCCAAGGTCGCAACAACTTCACCACCCTCGACATCTCTGATCCGCTCAACCCCGTCCTCCTCGATGAGGACGCGGTCAAGACCGGCTACTCCGCCCAGCGCTACGGCGACCGGGCCTTCGGCTTTGGCGGCGAGTCCGAAGGCAATCGTCTCAACACCTACAACATCACGAATCTGGGCAACTTCCAGAAACTCGCCCAAACCAACCTCCCCGCCGTCGGCAGCGACAAGATCGCCGGCGGCTACGGCGTCGCCCAAGACAGCGTCCTCTACTTCGGCGGCGGCACCCACATCGTCCGCGCCAACATCGCGGGCAACCCACCCTTCCCCCTCGCCTACATCAAGCCCGTTCGCCCCGCCGGCCGCGAACGCGACTGGGCCCTCTTCCGCAACAGCGACTGGGACTTCCTCACCCCCCTCGGCAACCTCGGTTTCGCCGCCAGCGATCACGGTGACGGCTCCGCCCTCGTGGTCCTGAAAACCACCCCGGACAACACCGGCCCCGACGTCGTCGCCGTCAACCCGCGCAACAACGCCACCAACGTGCCCGTCACCTCCCGCATCGGCCTCCAGTTCGCCGACCAGGTCGACACCCGCACCGTCAACGCCACCAACATCATCATCCGCAAGGTCGGCACCACCACCGCCCTTCCCGGCCGCTACATCAACAGTCTCGGCATCGTTAACTTCGATCCCATGACCGGCTTCGACGGCAACTCCACCTACGAGGTCATCGTCCGCGCCAACGGCATCAAGGACGTCGCCGGCAACGTCACCACCGCCGAGTTCCGCTCCACCTTCACCACCGGCGCCGGACCCACCGGCAATCCCCCCCTGAGCGCCGTCCTCACCAACGAGGCCCCGGTCACCGTCGGCAGCACCGTCACCTTCGATGTCACCACCACCGGCGGCTCCGGCACCCTCGACGTCCTCTG
>JBILUB010000405.1:0-2897 GCA_044371245.1 Opitutaceae bacterium | reverse complement strand
GGGCGGCGCGCTCGGCGCGGCGGTGGGCGGCGTGTTTGAGGTCCGGCGCCGGGGGGCGGACGGCAGGTCGGAGGGTGGAGCGGGGCGGAGAGTGTGGGTCGGGGCGGCGTTGGTTTTCTCGGCTTCGAGCTGTTCGTACTGATCAATTTGGGGGGCGACGTACTTGATCAGGCTGTTGAGGGTGTTGACCGCGAGATCAGGGTCTTGTCGGTCGAGCACGAAGCCGGCGACGAGGACGGCGATGGCCATGAGGGGGCCGAGGCCGAGAAGAGTGGAAAAACTAAGGGCGGCGGCTCGGCTGGCGGACTTGGTCTCGACCAGGCCGGTGATGGTGATCGAGACGACGCGCAGAAAGGCGTAGGCGCGGGCTTTGGGCCCGCGGCCGTGAAGGTATTCGTTACGCCAGATGTCGCGGGAGTAGAGGCGATGGGCGCGCTGCCAGAGGTCGAGGCCGGGTATGGGCATGGGGCGCGCGTCGACTGGCGGCTGGCTGCGGGATCAACTGGTGAAAAAATGATGGGCCAAGCCGCAAGCGCCGACAAAGCCGAGAGCGGCCACGATGCTGACCATAGGCACGTTTAGCAGGATTGTGCAAAAAAAGAGTCCGACTGAGGCGGCGGCGCAGTAGGCGAGCGGGAGGGTCTGCCCGAGCAGGAAAAAGACGGTGCCGGCAAAGCCGAGGGTGAGCATGGCGGAGAAGCGTACGGTGGGGTAGGCACCGGTCGCGCCGAGGCCGAGGCAGATGGCGAGCAGGAGGTTGAAAAGACCGAGAAAGGCGAGGGGCTGGGCGATAAGGCCGGGGAGGTCGAGGGCGAAGAGCAGGTCGATCTGGGGCAGGGTGAAGGCGGCGGTGAGGACGATGAGGATCGCCAGGGCGCCGTAGAGGCCGATGCCGGCGGCGCGGGCGCGGGCGATGGCGGGGTCGGCTTTGTCTTTGGTCTCCTCGGTGAGGCCCTCGGCGGCGAGCAGCATGTCGCCGACGGTGATGGGGCGGTCGGTTTCGGAGAGGGTGTTGAGGGTGCGAACCTGGGAGTCGCTTTTGGGCCTCACGCGCAGGCTTTTTTTGGCGGGGAAGAGGGCCTCGAGGAGGGCGGGGTTGGCGCTGATGGAGGCCCAGTTTTCCCCGGCGGCGTCGTAGTAGAAGGTCTCGGAGTCCACCTGCCCGTTCTCGGCTAAGGAGGTGAGCTGCTCGAGGGTGAAGGGGCCTCGGGCGTCGGTCTCGGTGGCCTTGCGAATGTAGTATTCCTGGGTGTTGGACATCGGCGTGGGGGGTGGTCTAGGTCTAGGGGGGAAGCGTGGGAGAAGTCGACCGATGATTCCGTCCGTCGACCAGGAGGGCGGCGGAGGGGGAGCCATCACATACGGTGGAGTACACGAAGGCCGAGAAGTTTCAGGCCCGTTTCCAGGATGAGCAGGGTGCGGGCGCAGAGTCGGATGCGACGGGCGCGGATGGCGGGGTCGTCAACCGCGACTTTGTCGGCGGTGTAGAAGGTGCTGAAAGCGCCGGCCAGTTCGTAGAGATAGAGGCAGAGGAAGTGGGGGCGGAGGGTGGCGACGGCCTGGGCCTGGGCATCGGCGAACTGGACGATCTTTCGGGCGAGGGCGAGTTCCGCGGAGGTATCGAGCGGGGAGGCCCCGAGCTCGGCGGAGCGGTCGCCGGGGGGGAGTCCGAGCCGGCGGAAAATGGAGTGCACGCGTGCGCCGGCGTAGAGGAGGTAGGCGGCGGTGTTGCCCTCGAGGGAGATCATTTTTTCCCAGGAGAAGGTGTAGTCGCTGGAGCGGTTCTGGCTGAGATCCGCGTACTGGACCGAGCCGATGCCGACCACTGCGGAGATGGCGGCGCGCTCTTCGGCGGGCAACTCGCCGGATTTCTCGTCGACGAGGCGGCGGGCGCGTTCGACGGCTTCGTTGAGGAGATCGCGTAGTTTGATGTTCTCCCCGCTGCGGGTCTTCAGGGGCCGGCCGTCTTCGCCGAGCACGGTGCCGAAGCCGAGGTGTTCGAGGCGGAGGAGCGGGCGTCCGGTGCGGGCGAACCATTTGCCGGCGGTGAGGAAGAGCTGCTCGAAGTGATCGCCCTGCCGTTTATCGACGACGTAGACGGAGGCGTCGGCGCGAAAGTGTTCGGCCCGGTGGAGGATGGTGGCGAGATCGGTGGAGGCATAGTTGGCGGCGCCGTCGGCCTTGCGCACGATGAAGGGGTTCGGACGCTCGGCGTCGCGGGCGTAGCGGGGGTGTTCGTCGTGGAAGACCACGAGGGCGCCCTGGCTTTCTTCGGCGAGGCCGCAGGCTTGGAGCTCTTCGTAAACCCGGGCGACTTGGTCGTTGTAGAAGCTTTCGCCGAGGGTGTGGTCGAAGCGGATGTCGAGTTGGTCGTAGATGCGTTGGAAGGCCTCGATGGAGACTTCGGTGATTTTGCGCCAGATGGCGGTGTTGGCCTCGTCCCCGGTCTGGAGTTTGACCAGTTCGGCGCGGGAGGCTTCGAGGATGGCGGGGTCGGTGTCGGCGGCGGTGTTGCCGATTTTGTAGAGGCGCTCGAACTCTTCGAGGGGTGAGGTGGAGAGCGCGGTTTCGAGGGCGGAGGGGTCGTTGGCGAGGGCTTGTTTGTAGGCCCAGATGATTTTGCCGAAGGAGGTACCCCAGTCGCCGATGTGGTTGTCGCGAATGACTCGGGCGCCGGCAAAGGCGGCGAGGCGGGCCACGGCTTCGCCGATCACGGCGGAGCGGAGGTGGCCGACGTGCATCTGTTTGGCGGTGTTTGGCGAGGAGTAGTCGACGACCCAGGTCTGGTCCTTGATCGGGCTGCCGGCGGCGGCCGCGGCGGCCAGTGCTTCGGGCGAGGCGTGGGCGGTGAGCCAGTTTTCCAGGGTCGCGGGTTTGAGGGTAAAGTTGAGAAACCC
>JBILUB010000422.1:0-2765 GCA_044371245.1 Opitutaceae bacterium | reverse complement strand
GTCCCGCGTGTAACGGGAAACACAATACACCCGGTCGCAGAAACGCAGGGCGAGATTTTCGGCCGGCCCCGGTTTTTCCCAGGCCTCGATGCCGTGGGCCACGAGGGCCAGGCAGGCGCCCGGACGGGTGGCGAGCGCGGCGACGGGCAGCTGGGCGAGGTGGCCGCAGACGATGCGGCCGGCGCGGGCTCCCGCGCTCCAGGCGGCGCGGGCGAACGCCGTCTTGGAGCGCGCGCACGCGATGGCGGTGAGTGGTTTGCCCCCGACGCGGCCGGCGGCGACGTCCGGGTGGGTGGCCAGCTCGGCCGGGGTGTCGTTAAGCGCCACGATTGAGAGCGCGTCGTGCGCGGGATCCTCGGCGAGGGCTCGCAGGTGGAGGCGCAGCACGCGCTGGATGCCTCCGTCGCCGGCGATGAATTCGGGGGCGAGGAGCGCGACCTTCATGCGTAGGCGCGGACGCTGAAGCGGAGGCGGACCCGGCGCAAGGGCGCAGGGCCCCTTGAGGGCCTCGATACTCGGGTGAGCGAGGGAGCGAGAAGCGCTCCCTAGGGGCGATTGGCGAGATGGATGAGCACCGCAAGCGACCAGAGGCGTGACCAGGCACGATCGTCGCCGCCGTCGCGAAAATCGCGCCAGAGGCGGCCCGGCAGGTAGGTGTCGAAGAGGCCGGAGCGGGCGGCCGAGGCGCTCCCGAGCGTCTCCTCAAGAAAGGGCCGCAGTGGACCGCGCATCCAGCGGGCGAAGGGCAGGGCGAAGCCGCGTTTCGGACGGGTGAGGAGCGCGGGCGGCAGGAGGTCGGCGCAGGCGGCCGCGAGGTGGGACTTGGGCGTGGCGCCCGGGGCGTGCAGCAGGGCGGGGTCCTGGGTGGCGGTCCAGCGGAGAAGCGGCAGGTCGACGAAAGGGGTGCGCAGCTCGAGCGACGAGCGCATGCTAAACTCGTCGGCGTCGCGCAGGAGCAGCTCGGCCATGTAGCCGCGAAGCTCGGAGAGGCCGGCGAGGGCGGCCCAGTGGGACCGCGCGGCGATGCCTTTCGCGGAGCGGGAGAGCAGGGCGGTCCACGCGGCCTCGAGCTCCGGCGTGGCCGGGTGCGGGGCGGGCGCGGCCGCGGGGCCGGCGGGAGCGAGCAGCGCGGCCACCGTCGTATCCGTAAATACACTACGCTGGGAGAGCGCGAGCATGGCGGGCGAGGCGCCGTCGGCGGCGAGCCGGAGGGTGGCCGCGAGCTTGCGCCAGCGGGTGGGGCCCGATCCGAGGACCCCGATCAGGGCGTCGCGCAGGGGAGCGGGCGCGGAGCGCCAGGCGGGCAGGAGGCGGGCGAGCGCGGGCAGGCGGCGAAAGGAGGGGTAGCCTCCGAAGAGCTCGTCCGCGCCGATTCCGGACAGGGCGACGGTGACTCCCCCGTGTCGGGCGAAGCGCGAGATGTGGTGGGTGTTGAGCCCGTCCCCGGTGGGCTGGTCCAGGCTGGCGAGGAAGGAGTCGAGATTCTGGGCGACGGAGGCGCCGTCGAGGGTGTGGAGGTGGTGTTCGATGCCGAGGTGGCGGGCGGTCGCGGCGGCCTCGGAGGCCTCGGAGAAACCGCGTTCGGCGAAATCGAGCGTGAAGCATTTCAGGGCGGGGCCGGCGTGGCGGGCCATGAGCGCGCAGATGACGGCGGAGTCGAGCCCGCCGGAGAGAAAGGCTCCCACGGGCACGTCGGCGGCGAGGTGGGCCCGCACCGAGTCCTCGAGCTGGGTGCGGAGCTGGGAACGCAGCTCGGGGATGGATCCGGCGGCCGGTGGCGTTTCCACCGGACCGGGCGCGGGGAAGATCGAGGCGGGGACCCACCAGGCCGACACGACGGGCCGGGCGTCACGGAGCAGGAGCTGTTCCCCGGGCCGAAGCGCGCGGATGCCGAGGTGAAGGGTGCGCGGGGCGGGGATGGCGAGGCGGCGGAGGAAGTCGGCGGCGGCGGCGGGATCGAGGTCGGGGGGAACCTGGCGGGAGGCGAGCAGGGCGCGGCATTCCGACGCGAAGAGGAGGGAGCCGTCCGCGGCGGCGTGGTAGTAGAGGGGCTTGATGCCGAGGGGGTCGCGGCCGAGCAAGAGGCTGCGCTCGTCGGCATCCCAGAAGGCAAAGGCGAACATGCCCCGCAGTCGGGGGAGCGCGGAGGGGCCGTCGAGCGAGAGGGCGGCGAGGAGCAACTCGGTGTCGCACTCGGTCCGGAAGTGCCAGCCGCGCGCGGCGTAGGCGGGGCGGAGTTGGCGGAAGTTGTAGATCGCGCCGTTAAACACGAGGTGATGGCGGCGGTCGGGCGAGGACATGGGCTGGTGGCCGTGGGCGGGGTCGAAGACCGCGAGGCGACGCATGCCGAGGGTGGCGGGGCCGGAGCAGACTTGCCCGGAATCATCCGGGCCGCGGTGGATGAGGGCCTCGAGCATGCGCTGGAGCGCCGCTTCGCGGGCACCGCTCGGGTGTCGGGAGGAGATGAAGCCGGCGATGCCGCACATGGGAACAGGGAGGAAGGGACGGGACGGAAATCGGCGTCCGGAGAGCCGGCGGGAGGGAGGCGGCCGGGGCGCTTTCGGGCGCGCTAGGCGCGGATCGAGGCGGCGATCTCGGCGGCCTTTTCCGGTGAGGTAAGGGCGGATACCAGGGCCAGGCCAAAATCAAGCGCGGTGCCGGCGCCGCGGGAGGTGAGCAGGGTGCCGTCGCGCACGACCCGCTCCTCGGCGAGGATGGCGTCGAGCTCGGAGGCCGTGCTGGGGTGGGCGGTGTAGCGGCGGCCG
>JBILUB010000210.1:0-4874 GCA_044371245.1 Opitutaceae bacterium | reverse complement strand
CCCTCAAGCGTATCCGGATCTCCGAGTGCCGGGGATGAACTTTCCGTCGCCGGGGTAAACACCACGCGCCCCGCGGTAATCCAGTCCGTCGAGGATCCCCGCCCGGGCCTGAGTGATACGGGTGCGGGGCCGGCCGCGGAGATCCGGATACGCTTGAGGGAGTCTCTTTTTAGTCTCGGTGCGCCCGCCGGGGCGGACCTGAGCGCCGGCACGAGTGCGTTCGTTTCTCGGCGCCGGGCCTTCGCGGTGGTGCCCAAGGGCGACACCCTCGCGCTCGGATGGTTTAGCCAAGCGGATGCCGCCGAGCCCTCGATGTATGTCGCGCACAATATCGCCATCGACGCGGTGCGTCCTTTCAGCGCGGTCTCGTTTGAATCGGCCACGAGCGGCCTGAGCGCGGTCGCCTATCGCCTGGAGGTTCAGGCCGATCGTCCCGCGGTGGTGTCGATGTTGGGCGGGCGTCGAGAGACATTCGCCCGTTCGATTCTATCGGGAGTGGTCGCCCCTCAATCGCGCGACACCGCGCTGCTCGGCGCCCTGCCTGTCATCACTCTGACCGAGCCCGAAGAGGACTCCGATGACCCCAAGGACGATGAGGATGATCGCGACGATTCCGACGATGGCCGCAACGACCCGCCGCCGACTAGGGGCAGACCAAGGCCGGTCAATCCGCCCCCGCCTCCGGATACAAATGATGACGACATGACCATGATCGACTTCTAAGAGGAATTTTCGCCATGCACGCACGCGTCCCTTCCCAAGGCTTGCCGTCTTCCGCACGGGCAAGCGTCATCGTCACCGCGCTGATGTTTGTCATCGTGCTGTCGATGGCGGGCGCCGCGCTGATGTCGCGTAGTCTCGCCACGTATCGGCTCGCGGATCGAAACACAGTGCGCATGGAGGCCCAGGCCGTGGCCGACAGCGAACTGGAGGCGCTCTTTTATCGGTGGAAGCTTCTGCTCCGAAAAGGCGTGACCGAAGATCGAATCGCGTCGGTGCTCGAAGCGCAGGGATTTATCGACGAGGGGCTGGATCCCACCTCCTCGCTGTCGCCTCTGTCCGATGCCCATCGTGCGCGGGGCTGGACGGTCCGTCGCGGCCTGCAATTTGATAAGCGGATCGTTGGAGCGGAGTCGGGTGGTTCGGGACGCCGAACGGGCGGTCGCACCTTCTACACCGCGACGGTCGAAGTGAGCGGTGGCCCGGCCAACAACCCTGTTTCGGTGGAGACTCGGCGGCGGCTCGTGATCTCCGAATCCTCGCTTTTCCAGTTTGCGATCTTTTACCAGGGCGACCTTGAGATCGCCTCGGGCAGCCGACTCGATGTGCGCGGTCCGGTGACGTCCAACGGAAACATGCACATCGGCGGCGCGAATAATCAGCGCGTGATTTTTTATGACCGGGTGAGCTTCGGAGGCACCCTGAATGGTGATCGTAATGGGATGATCGACAAGCCGGAGTTCATGCGGCACCCCGATTCGCCGACTCCGCCCGCCGGGGCCGTGCCGCTCGTCTCGCCGCGTTTCACGACCGCGCGCCGGAACGTCGTGGTCCCGCTCGCTCCGACCGAGAAGGAGAACTTCATCGGTGGCTTGGATGTGGGTCTCGTGCTCGAGCAAACTGACGTTTTCGCGAACGAGAACGAGGTTTATCACTCCGTCATCTCCCCGCCGCCGCCCGCCCCCGCGAAAGACCTTCCCGCGATCGAGGCCCGGCGTCTCTACAATCAAGCCGGTCTGCGCCTACGCGTGGGCTCGACGGAGCCGGATGGCCTGGATCTGATCGAGGTGTCGACGGGTCGGTCGCTGAGGAATCTTCCGAATTTTCAGTCCTTTCTCGCCGGCCTGCGAACCCCTTCCAATCTCTACGACCATCGTGAGGGCCGGACGGTGGAAGTCAGCACGGTGGATTTGCACGAGTTAAGTGCTGCGCTGAAGGACGCCCCTGGCGTCGACTTCAACGGCATCCTCTACGTCGAGCATGTCGCTCCGGCCCGCGGTGCCGTCCGTATCCAAAATGCGGAGACGGTGCCGGGTGAAAAGGGCTTCACCTTCGCGACCAACACCGGCCTCTACATCCAGGGCGATTTCAACACCAGCTCCGGCAAGAGCGATGGCTCTCCGGTCTCGGCCGCGATCGCCGCCGATGCCATCACCCTGCTCTCCGAGAATTGGTCCGACGCCAACGCATCCGCGGATATCTCGCAGCGCGTGGCGACTAAAGATATCTCCGTGGTCGCTGGTTTGCTGACGGGCAACACCCCGACCGCGAACGGCCGCAATAGCGGGGGAGCGCAAAATCTCGTCCGCCTGATGGAAGATTGGGGAGGTCGTAAGATTAAGCTCAAGGGCTCGATCGGGCAGCTCTTCGCCTCGCGCTACTTCACCGGAGCCTTCCCCACTCAGCTTGGCTCGGTCTACAATCTGCCTTCCTCGAGGATGATGGAGTTTGATTCCCTCTTGTCGGAATCTCCGCCCCCTGGCCGGCTCGGCACCGTGAGCTTCTTGCGCGGCGACTACGTCGCTCGCTCCGGGATTGAGGCCTCGCTCGCCGTGCGCGGTGGTAGCGGCACTTCCGGCGGAACCGGCGGGGGGAATGACGATGACGTCGAGGATGATGACAATGACAACGACCGTGGCTGAACGCTCACCGGCCGCACCCGTCTATCCCCCTTTTTTTCCACCCAAGTGGCAGCTCTCGCGGGAATCGGTGAATTTCGCCCTTGGATCGATTTAGGCGGCTTCAGGGCCTCTCTCCGACCGCGCCCCGACTACTTACGCAGACGCGTCAGCGCTCTTCTCTGCATGGCGGGACGTCGGTGACAAGGACTTCCGACGCTCGGATGCTCCGAACGACTCCCTGATCGATTTAGCGCTAAATCCCTGCACCGCAAAGAGGATTTAGGGTGAAACACTCAGCACTCGCTAGGTCTTACAGTCCTCTGACGATTACTGAGGTTTACACCTCAGCCCGGATTCACCAGCGTAGCGCATCAGTAGAAGTTCGCATGGGTAATCTCGTAGTCTGCTGCGGTAACGATAATTACGAAAGGAAATAGGCTCGAAAACAAGGATGCAGAGCTTTTGCTTTTAACCGTCGCCAACAACCCCGATCACCCCCAAGCGCCTCAATCGACAACCCGCCCCGAAGCCACGTTAACTTAGTACCATGAGCCCCACTTCACAGCGCACCGATGCAGAAATGCAAAAGACCTCCGACACCACCGCGGTGGTGAGCGCGGGTCGACGCGCGTTTTCGCTGGTTGAGACCGTGATCGGCATGACGGTCTTCTCGATCGCGGCGACGGGAATCCTGGCCCTTTTGATTCAGAGCTACCGCACGACGATGCACGCTCGTTGCGTCGACCAGGCGCGGGCCGCCCTGCGTACGGTCGCCTCCGAGTTTCTGCAAGGCGATGACTCCGATGCGCCCCTGTTCGCTCCCACCGCTGCTCCCACCGGTTCCGGCCTGAGGATCGATGGGATCGAGGGCGACAATAACGGCCTCCGCCTGACGATCGGCAACAACACCCCCGCGGTCGTACTCCGCGAAGTCGTCCAAGTGGCGGGCACCACTGGTCAGCCGGTGGCCGGCGTCACCGACGACCTCGCCGGCCGCGTGATGCAAGGCACTTTTCTTATCCGTTACACCTATGATGGCCGTCTCCAAGAAGAGCGGCTCACCCTCCTGAGGGCCCTGCCATGAACATGAACTACCCCAAGCGCACCGCGCTCCGCGCCGGCTTCACGCTCGTCGAAATCGTTTACGCGATGGGCATCAGCATCATCGCCCTGGCCGCGATGCTGAGCTTCTTCTGGGGCGCCAGCACGCTCGCCACGCGCAACACCTTCGCCGCCAACGTCATCACGGACGTCCGGCTCGGCGCCGAGTACCTCGCCGCGGAGATCGCCGACGCCCGCTCGCTGGAGCTCGAGGAGCCCGCTGTCGACAATCCCAACGCCTTCAGCCGCGTGATCTACACTCGCAATGTCGGCCTGCCCGGTCGTATCCGGAACGCGAACCGCAACGACACCGTGTTCTATCTGGGCGTGGATGGTCAGACTTGGCCGAGCGCGGGCGATCACCTTTTGGTCGCGGGTATTTCCACCAGCCGTCCCATCGTCATCGCCTCGGTGGAAGATCCCCGCGTCGGTGTCGATGACAGTGGACGTGGCGAGAGCGCCGAAGTGCGGATCCGCCTCGAGGAGTCCTTCCAGTCACTGGGGGTTCCCGCCACCGCTGACCTTGCTGACGGAGTCACCGCTTTCGTCACCCGCCGCCGTGCCTTCGCGGTGGTGGAGATCAACAACCAGAATGTCCTCGGCTGGTTCGCCGACGCTGATTCGACGGAGCCGACTCGTATCCTGGCGCGACCGCTGCCCGAGAGCCTTACGCACCCGTTCAGTGCGGCTTCTTTTGCCTCTTCGACGGCCGTTCGCACGGCCCTTGGCTACAATTTTGAGGTCGAAGCTGATCGGCCCAACACCGTCAGCCTCATCGGAGGCCGTGCCGTGGCCTTTGCCAGCTCCCGTCTGGCTGGCGTGGTGGCTCCCCGCTCGGGAGAAACTTCCTTGATCGGCTCCCTGCCCGCTGTCACCTTGGCCGTCCTTCCTCCCCCCCCCTCCACGACCCCCACCTCTGGTGGTGGCGGTGGCTCCGGAGGCTCCGGATCCGGAACTTCCCCGATCGCTACCGGCTCCACCACCACGACTGAGACCTACACCCCCCGCCCGCCGCCCCCTCCCGTCACGGTCAGCATCGACTTCTGATGCGTCCGTCCGCCCCAAACCATGATTCCGCTCGCTCGCAACATTCGCCGTCCGGAATCGTGCCGCGCCAGTGTTATCGTTACCGCGCTGCTGTTTGTGATTGTG
>JBILUB010000209.1:0-4889 GCA_044371245.1 Opitutaceae bacterium | reverse complement strand
CGAGCCCACAAACGAGGCCTACGCCATCGCAAAGATCGCCGGCCTGAAGCTCGCCCAGTACTATCGCAAACAGTACGGCGTGCTCTACCACTCCGCGATGCCCACCAACCTCTATGGGCCCGGCGACAACTACCATCCGGCCAACTCGCACGTCCTGCCCGCCCTCATCCGCCGTTTTCACGAGGCCAAGCAGGCCGGCGCGCCCGAGGTCGTCGCCTGGGGCACCGGTACGCCCAAACGAGAGTTTCTCCACGTGGACGACCTCGCCGACGGCTGCGCTTTTCTCCTCGGGCTCGCCAATCCCCCCGACTGGATCAACCTCGGCACCGGCGTGGACGTGACCATCAAGGAGCTCACCGAAACGGTCGCCTCGGTCATCGGGTATCCGGGCCGGATCACTTGGGATTCGAGCAAACCGGACGGCACGCCCCGCAAGCTGATGGACGTCTCCAAAATGAGCGGCCTCGGCTGGCGCGCCAAAATCGAACTCCGCGAGGGGATCACGCGCACCTACGCGAGCTTCCTCGCGGAGCTGGGCTCCGGCACCCTTCGCGCCGTGTGAGCGGTGCCCGGCGCGACGAAAAAGTCGCGCCGGGGCTGGGCTGCCGTCCGCGCCGCACGCTTGCCTTCCGCCGAGGCGCGGCGAAGGTCAGGTACCTTATGAGTTATTACGTGCCGATGGTGATCGAGAACAACGGCCGCATCGAGCGGTCGATGGACATCTATTCCCGCCTGTTGAAGGACCGCATCATCTTCATCGGCACCCCGATCGACGACGGTGTCGCCAACGTGGTGATCGCCCAGCTCCTTTTCCTCCAGATGGAGGATCCGAAGAAGGACATCCATCTCTACATCAACTCCCCCGGCGGCGTCGTCACCGGGGGCATGGCGATCTACGACACCATCCGCTTCCTTCAGTCCGACGTGGTCACCTACTGCATCGGGCAGGCGGCGAGCATGGCCACCGTGCTCCTCGCCGCCGGGACCAAGGGCAAGCGCTTCGCGCTGCCTCACAGCCGCGTGATGATCCACCAGCCGAGCGGCGGCGCCGGCGGGCAGGCGGCCGACATCGCCATCGCGGCCAAGGAGATCATCCGGTGGCGACACACGCTCAACAACGTCATCGCGCGCCACACCGGCAAGACCCCCGAGCAGATCGAGAAGGACTCGGATCGCGATTACTACCTGAGCGCCCAGGAAGCCAAGGCCTACGGCTTGGTGGACCACGTGGTCGAAAACGCCGCCGAGACCAACGCGATCACGCCGCCCTCGAGCGCGGCTGTCGCCGCCTGAGCGGGCGCCAGACCCACCCGGCCGCTGCGTGGTGCCGCGCGCCGGCCGGGTTCAGAGGTAGACCGCCCCGCCCAGCAGCCGCGGGCCGTCGTACAGCGCGAGGATCTGCCCCGAGGCCAGCCCACGCTGCGCCTCGCGAAAAATGACCCGCGCGCGGCCCTCGGTGGAGAGCTGGAGTCTTATGCCGACCCGCGGATCGCGGTAGCGCACCCGCGCTTCGAGCTCGAGCGACTCCCCCGGACTCGCGGCCGGAGAGGGGAGATTCCAGTGAAGCCCGCAGACCTCGACTTCTTGGGTGAAGAGCCCCGGCGCGTCGGGTTCGTCGAAGGCGACGAGCAGCGCGCGGTCGACGGCGCGCTTGGCCACGACGACGTAGGCCTTGCCGTCGGTGTTGCTCGGCACGCCGATGCCCTTCCTCTGGCCCAGGGTGTAGAAATGCAGCCCGCGGTGTTCGCCCAGCACGCGTCCATCGCCGGCGCGCACGATCGGACCGGGGGCGTCCGGCACGTAGGCGCGCAGGAAATCCGCCATCTTTACCTGGCCGATGAAGCAGATGCCCTGGCTGTCCTTTTTGTCCGCGGTCGCCAGGCCCGCGCGGCGGGCGAGGGCGCGCAGCTCGGGCTTTTGCAGGTGGCCGACCGGGAAACGGGCATTCCGCAGCTGGGCCTGGTCGAGCAGGGCGAGAAAGTAGGACTGGTCCTTCCCCGGGTCGGCGCCTTCCAGCAGGGCGAAGGCGTCCGGCGACTCCGGCGCCGGCTCCCGGCGCGCGTAGTGCCCGGTGGCGACGGCGTCGAAGCCGTGGTCGAGCGCCCAGCGGCGCAGCACCCCGAACTTGATCTCCCGGTTGCACATCACGTCCGGATTGGGCGTGAGACCGCGGGTGTATCCGTCGAGCAGATACGCGACGATCTTTTCGCGGTACTCCTCCATCAGGTTGACGACACGAAACGGGATGCCGAGCTGCCCGGCCACGCTTCGCGCGTCGTCGATGTCCCGCTCCCAGGGGCAGTCGCCGAGGATGTTGTCCTCGTTGATCCAGTTTTTCATGTACGCGGCCTCGACCGGGACTCCTGCGTCCCGCAGCAGCAGGGCCGCGACCGAGCTGTCGACGCCGCCGGAGAGGGCGACGAGGGTTTTCTGCATCGATACGGGCGGTTTCGGGGCGGACATCGGCGGGCGGATACGGGGTCGCCTAGCTCGGCGCGGGACGATGGGCTTGTCGAGCGTCGGGGGCGGCTTCGCGCTTGTGCGCGCGCGGGCGCGGGAAATGCTGTCCGTCAACATGTCCGCCCGTGTAAACGCCCTTGTTTCGGCCCAGTTGGAATCTCCGACCCGCGGCGTCGTCGAGCTGCGGCACGATTGGCGCGGCCGCAGCCTGCCGGTACTGGTGATCTCCGGGGGCGCCCTGCGCATGCGTAAACTGGAGCGCCTGCCGAGCGCGGGCTACGCGCTGCGCTCGGGTTTTCATTTCCCGCAGGAGGGAGTGATCGAGTTTGTCTGCGATCCCTCGGCGCATCCGGAGATCGACCTCGAGCGGGACACGGTGCACGTGGCGGGGGAGTTTAACTCCTGGGCCGGCGCGGAGCAGGTCGCCTGGGCGATGAGGCCTCGCGTGCTGGCCGGCCGACCGGTGCTCACCTGGAGCGGGCCGGTCGGCCCCCTGCTTTCGGGCGGCCGCCGTTTCAAGTTCGTCACCGGCCGCCACCACTGGCTGCCCGTACCCTGGGATGCGCCCGGGGCCGAGCGGGACGAAGCAGGCAACGTGAACCGAGAGATCGACCCGGAGCGCACCGGCGGGCACCTGTTTGCCTTTGAGCTCGCGTCGCCCGCGGATCTTTCCGTGCCCCTGACCGTTCGCTGGGCCGAGGGGCATTCGGGTGAGCAGGTGCCGCTGCAGCCCGGGAAGTTTTTCTTCGATCTCGGCACCGATCTGCCGCTGGGCGTCTTCCCGCGCGGGGACGATACGGTTTTCCGCCTATTCGCGCCGCGGGCCCGCTCGGTCGAGCTCGCGGTTTGCGCGACCAAATCAGAGCTGGAGCGTCCGCACCGTTATCGCCTGGCCCGCCGCGCCGACGCCGCCGGCGAGTCCGGAGTCTGGGAAATCATGCTCGAGGGTAATCTCGACGGTTGGCTCTACTGGTACCAGGTCGACGGGCCGCGGGATGCCTTCGGTGCCTTTGACCCCAAGCGCCGCGTGCTGGATCCGTATGCGCTGGCCGCGATCGGGCGCGAGGGGCCCGGGATTATCCTGGATCGGTCCCGCATCGACCAGGCGGGGAGCGATCGTCGTTTCAAAACCCCGGCCTGGCATGACCTGGTGATTTGCGAGGCCCACGTCCGCGACCTCGCCACCCACGCCCCGGTCGCGGCGGAGGAGGGAGAGCGCCGGGGTTTCGCGGGGTTGAAAAAGTGGGTCGAGAGCGACCAGTTCTACCTTTCGCGACTCGGGGTAAACTGCGTGGAGCTGCAGCCGCTGCAGGAATTCGATAACCGCAGCCCGGAGGAGTACCACTGGGGATACATGACCGTGAACTGGTTCGCGCCGGCCAGCGCCTACGCGGGCCGGCCCGAGGCCGCCTCCGGCATCCGCGAGCTCCAGGAGCTGGTCCGCGCCTTTCACTCCCGGGGCATCGCGGTGATCGTCGACGTGGTCTACAACCACGCTGGCGAGCCGGCGCACCTGCTCTTCCTCGACAAGCTCTACTACTTCGAGCAGGACGCCGCCGGCGTGCTCTCCAACTGGAGTGGTTGCGGCAACGACACCCGCTGCTCGGCCCGCATGATGAAGCGGCTGATCATCGACAGCTGCGTGCATTGGCTGGAGGTCTTCGGCGTCGACGGGTTTCGTTTCGATCTCGCCGACCTCATCGGCGTGCCGGTGCTGAAGGAGATCGAGGTCGCGTTGAAGCGGGTGAAGCCGGACGTGATCCTGATCGCCGAGCCCTGGAGCTTCCGCGGTCACGTGGCGGGCGAGCTCCGCGACACCGGCTGGGCGTCGTGGAATGATGGATACAGAAACTTCGTGCGTGAGTATGTGCGCGGCGGCGGTCCGCGGGAGTCGCTCGAGTATTTCCTCAAGGGCTCGCCCTGGTACTACGCCAAGTGGCCGGCCCAGACGGTCAACTACGCCGAATCGCACGACGACCGCTGCTGGATCGACGTGATCACCGAGAATGCGAATCACGATGGACATCTGCCCACGGTCAACGACCGCAGTCGCACTCATTTGATGGCGGCGCTGCTTTTTTGCTCGGTCGGCATACCCATGCTCTGCGAGGGCCAGGATTTTCTAAAGTCGAAGCACGGAGTGAACAACACCTACCAACGGGGCGATCTCAACGCGCTGGACTACACCCGGATCGCGCGATTCCCGGCCACGCACGCCTACTTCGCCGACTGGATCGCGTTTCGCCGCTCCGATGCCGGGCGGCTGCTCCGGCATTTTTCCCGGGTGAGCGAAGGCTTTTTCCACTTCATCTGGACCGAGGGCAGCAACGCGGCCGCGGTCGTCTACAACGCCGATCTCAGCCAAGGGCCGCTTCGTCTTCTGTTTGCGATCAACCCCACCACGAGCGACGTGGCTCTGCCTGTCGGGG
>JBILUB010000207.1:0-4921 GCA_044371245.1 Opitutaceae bacterium | reverse complement strand
CCTCCCGCAAAACGCCCCCCTCGCCCGCGGCCAGTCCGTCGAAGTCGGCGAGCCCAGCCTCGCCCGCACCTTCTTCGGCACCGTCGCCTCCAGCCGCAACCCCTTCCGCCCCCGCCGCCCCTGGGACTTTCAGATCAACGACGAAGCCGGCGCCCGCATCGCCTACCTCGACATCTCCCGCCTCCTCCTCACCGAACAGATCGACGCCTTCATCGGCCGCCCCGTCTCCATCCTCGGCACCGTCGAGAACGTCGGCTCCGACCTCGTCATCCGCGTCGAATCCCTGAAGCTCCAATAGGCCCGCGCCCGACGCCGGGCCACGGCGTCCGCGCCCGCGCCGACCGCCATGTCCGCCGCGCCCCTGCTCTGTATTGACATAGGCAATACACACACCCACCTCGCGCTCCACCACGACGGCGTGCTGCTCGGCCACCGCGACGTGCCCACGCCCGCCCTCGACGACCCCGGGTTCGGCCTCCCCGCGCTCCTCCGCGGATTCGGCGCCCCCGGCCGCGATCCCGCCCCGCCCCGGGCCATCGCCTTCTGCTCCGTCGTGCCCGCCGCGACCCCGCGCCTGCGGGCCGCCGCGACCAGCGCCGGCCTGCCCGCCTGGCAGCTCACCCACGAGGTTCGCCTCGGCGTCCCGATCAGCTACCCGCGCCCCGCCGAGATCGGCCAGGATCGCCTCGCCAACGCCGCCGGCGCCCACGCCCTCGCCCCCGGACGCCCCGCCATCGTCATCGACCTCGGCACCGCCGTCACCTTCGACCTCGTCACCCCGACCGGCGGCTACGAAGGCGGCATCATCACCCCCGGCCCCGCCCTCGTCACCCGCTACCTCCACGAACGCACCGCCCAGCTCCCCCTCGTCACCGACCTGTCCACCCCCGTCACCAGCGTCATCGGTAAATCGACCGCCGAGGCCATCCGCATCGGAGCCATCGTCGGCTTCGCCGGACTCATCCAGACCCTGCTCGACGCCGTCCTCGCCGAGTTTGCCGCCCGCCGACTGCCCTCGGCCGAGATCTTCCTCTCCGGCGGCGCCGCCGAGGCGGTGCACGGCCGCCTCCGCCTGCCCGCCCGCAGCGTCCCCGACCTCGCCCTGCTCGGCCTCGCCGCCGCCCACGCGTTGAACCATCCCGCCTAAGCCCGGCGCCACCCGCTCCACGAAGCCACATTGGCCGTTGGACATTGGTCCCCGCCTCCGTCTGATAGACCGCTTCCCGCCCCCACCGAACCGATGCCCGCCGCCTCCCCCGCTCCCACCCCGATCGCCGAGCCCGAGCGCCCGCCCGCCATCCTCGTACGCGACCTGACCAAGACCTACGCCGGCCACCCCGCCGTGCGCGGCGTCAGCTTCGAGGTCGCCCACGGCGAGATCATCGGCCTCCTCGGCCCCAACGGCGCCGGCAAGTCCACCACCCTCCGCATCCTCACCGGTTACCTCCCCGCCAGCTCGGGCTCCGTCCAAGTCTGCGGCATCGACGTCGCCTCCGACCCGGCCGAAGTGAAAAACCACCTCGGCTACATGCCCGAAAACAACCCCCTGCCCGAGGACATGCGTGTGCGCGAGTACCTGCACTTCCGCGGCCGCCTGAAAGGCCTCACCCGCCGCCGCCTCGGCCCCCGCCTCGACGAGGTCATCCACCTCTGTGATCTCGGACGCGTCCGCGACCGCATCATCGGCAAACTCTCCAAAGGCTATCGCCAGCGCGTCGGCATCGCCGACGCCATCCTCGCCGAGCCCCCGCTCATCATCATGGACGAGCCCACCATCGGCCTCGATCCCCACCAGATCCTCGCCGTCCGCGACCTCATCTCCTCCCTGCGCGGTCGCATGACCGTGCTCATCAGCTCCCACATCCTGCCGGAGATCGAGGCCACCTGCGACCGCGTCGTCATCGTCAACCAAGGCCGCGTCGTCGCCGCCGGCGCCCCCGCCGAGCTCCGCCACCGCTACTTCGGCTCCGGGCACTACGAACTCGAACTCGCCGGCCCCCTCGACCACCTGCCCATCCTCCTCGCCGACATTCACCCCGCCCTCGCCCTCGTTTCCACCACCCCGACCGACGGAGGCTTCTCCACCATCCGCCTGGGCTCGCCTCCCGAGGCGCCCGACCTGCGCGAAGCGCTCCTCCACGCCCTCACCCGCGACCCCCGTTTCCGCCTGCGCACCCTGACCCGCGCCCGCCACAATCTCGAAGAAGTTTTCCTCGCCGCCACCCAGACCAAGAATTGAGCCCGACACCCCGACGGAACCCGGCGCCAGACCGGCCGTCCCTTCTCCTCCCGGAACGCCCGGCCCTCCCCCCACTCCCTTTCCCATGCGCTCCTACCGCATCCTGCTCGCCCACGAACTCCGCATGCTGTTGGTCACCCCCGCGACCTACGTCGCCGCGACACTCTTCCTGCTCGTGATGGGCTTTGTCTTTGCCGGCGTGCTCGAGACCTTCGCCGCCGCTGCCCAGGACGGCTCCCCCGCCACGATCTTTTTCCAACTCTTCTGGCTGCCGGTTTTTTTCATGGTCCCGCTCCTCACCATGAAGTCCCTCGCCGAAGAGCGCCGCCTCGGCACGCTCGAGACCCTGCTCACCACCCCCATCGGGGCGCCCGAGGTCGTGCTCGCCAAGTTCTCCGCCGCCTACGTCCTCTACCTCGCGCTCTGGGGCTCCACCGGCGCGTTCTTCTACATCCTGCACCGCTTCGCCGGCGCCAGCCACACCCTCGATCTCGGGCCCCTCGTCGGCGGTTATCTCTTCATCGCCGTCTCGGGCACTTTTTTCGTTTCCCTCGGCATCCTCGCCAGCGCACTGACCCGCAACCAGGCCGTCGCCGGCATCCTCGCCTTCGTCCTCCTCCTCACCGCCGTCATCGGCACCCGTTTCGCCGCCACCGTCGAAGTCCTCAAACTCGAACACCTCGCCGGACTCCGCGCCGTCGTCGACTACGTGCAGACCTTCACCCACCTCGAGGATTTTTCCCGCGGGGTGATCGATACCCGCCAGATCCTCTACTACCTCAGCGGCACCGTGCTCGCCCTCATCCTCGGCATCCTCGGCGTCGAGGCCAAGCTCCTCCACAGCTGAGCCCCCGCCCATGTCCGATCCGCTCCCGGCCTCCCGCCCGATGTCCTTCGCCTCCGCCCGCCGTCGCCGCTCCGCCCACCTCTTCGCCCAGGGCCTGCTCCTCCTCACCCTCGTCGCCGGCCTCAACTACCTCGCCACCCTGCACGCCTGGCGCTTCGACCTCTCCCGACACTCCCGACACTCCCTCTCCGCCGAAACCCGCTCCTACCTCAAAGAGCTCTCCGCCCCCGTCACCATCGTCGTCACCTTCACCCCGGACGCCGAGGAAGACCACCTCGTGCAGGCCTACCGCGACATCCGCACCCTCCTGCGGGACTACGTCGACGCCTCCTCCGACTCGCCCCACGGCCCGATCCGCGTCGAATACGTCGACGTCTTCAAAAACCGCGCCGCGGCCCAGCGCCTTGGCGTCGACGAGCCCGACCGCGTCTTCGTTTTCTCCGGCGGCCGCCCGCGCCGCGTCGACCTCGACCAGATCTACCGGATCAAAAGCGGCGAGAAAACCGCCTTCACCGGCGAACAAGCCTTCACCGCCGCCCTCCTCGACGTCACCCGGCCCGAACCCCCCAAAGTCTATTTCCTCGTCGGCCACGGCGAGATGGACCCCTCCGACACCTCCCCCGACCGCGGCCTCTCCGTCCTCGCCGACGAACTCGCCCTGCGCAACTACGCCGTCCGCCTCCTCGACCTCCCCACCGCCCGCACCCTGCCCACCGACGCCGCCCTCCTCATCTGCGCCGGCACCCAGGGCCGCTACAGCCCCGCCGAACAAGAGCTCCTCCGCAACTACCTCTCCACCCAGGCCGGCCGCCTCCTCCTCCTCCTCCAGCCGGCCGCCCCCCACGGCCTCGACGACCTCCTCTTCGACTGGGGCGTGCAAGCCGACGACGTCGTGGTCATCGACCCCTCGCCCGAAGGCCGCTCCGACAGCGGCGACCTCGTCGCCTACCCCTCCGAAAGCCCCCACCCCGTCATCCGCTTCCTCTACGACAACAAAATCGCCCTCCGCCTCGGCCCCACCCGCGTGGTCCGCGCCGATCCCGGACGCTCCCTCGACCCCGGCCTCTCCGTCGTCCCCCTCCTCGGCGCCTCGCCCGCCGCCTGGGGCGAACGCTCCTACCGCCAACGCGGACGCCCCGTCGCCGACCCCACCGACCTCCTCCCCCCGCCCCGCCTCTCCCTCGCCACCGCCTCCGAACGCGAACCGCCCAAAAGCGCCCTCCCCTTCAGCGTGCGCGGCGGCCGTCTCCTCGTCTTTGGCGACGCCGATTGGATGGCCAACCAACGCATCGCCGCCGGCGGCAACGCCATCCTCGCCCTCGCCGCCATCAACTGGCTCGCCGACCGCGACACCCAGCTCGCCCTCCCGCCCCGCCCCATCGAAAAATTCCAGCTCTCCCTCACCAGCGCCCAGCTCGGTCGCCTCCGCCTCACCCTCCTCCTCGCGCTCCCCTCCGCCGCCGCCCTCCTCGGACTCCTCGTCTACTGGAACCGCCGCCGATAAACGCCACCGGCCTCGCCCCCCGGCCTCCATCCCCCCTCTCCGTTCCACTCCGTGCGCTCCAAATTCACCCTCCTGCTCCTGGCGCTCAACCTCGCCCTCTTCGGCTACCTCCTGCTCACCCAGCGCCCCTGGTCCGCCACCCAGCTCATCGACGAAAACCGGCGCCGCGTCCTCGGCCCCGAAGCCGCCGACCTCGTCGCCCTCGAGATCGCCACCACCCCCGTCTCCACCCCCGAGACCACCCCGCCAACCGACGCTCCCCCCGCCCCCGCGGCCCCCGCCGAAGCCCCGCCCCTCCGCCTCGAACGCCGCGACGGCACCTGGTTTCTCG
>JBILUB010000258.1:0-4240 GCA_044371245.1 Opitutaceae bacterium | reverse complement strand
ATCACGCGCACCACGGTCGACAGCGTGAGTTTCGGCAACCGACAGATCCTCGAAATCATGCTCGACCGGGGCCTCCTGCCCGGCCCCGCCACGATCCGCGGCTGGGGGCTCAGGGCCGTCTGGGCCGACTGGGAATCGAGCGGCGCCTCGTCCTATCGCTTCTTCGCGAGGAAGACGATCGCCGGCGTCCCGACCGTGGTGCCCGTGCCCAGCTCCCTGCTCACGCTCGAGTTTCTCGATCCCTACGTCCGAGAGACCCTGCGCCTGCGCGGAGAGAATGTGATCGGCGGCACCGACCTCTACAAAATCCTCTCTCGCCTCCGCCTCGGTGACGATACCTTCGCCGCCGAGGGCGACAGCTCCCGCCAACTCGGGGCCGGAACGACTCTGGGCGTCTTCGTCGGCTCGGGGAGCAACGTTCTCCCGCCTCGCGAAACCACCGCCTTCTACCTTCCTGGACGATCCCAGTACATCGGCTACGGCGTGTCGGACGACGGCTCCGACACCCTTACCGTAGACCTTCGCCTCGCGCCCTCCCGCTCCGTGCCCGCCTCCCTTTTCTCCGCCTTCCTCAACCTCGAGACCGCGGGCAACAGCCGCGGCCCCCAGCCCTCCCCGCGCCTCCCGTAAGCTCACGCGCTGTCACCATTTCACCGTCGCGCCCGACCCCGTCATGATCCTCTCCACTGTCCGCGCCCGCTTTTTCGCCTGCTCCCTTGCCCTGCTTGCCGGCTCTCTCGCCCGCGCGCAGGACAACGCCGCCTCCGTCGACTACCTCCAATCGGTCTCCTACCAGATGGTCGTGACCCGCGTCGGCCCGGTCTCCACCGCCCCCCACCCCGGTGGCGGCACCCGCCAGACCACGCCGCTCCAATTCGCCTTCCTCGACAACCGCGACCTCATCCGGTCCGTCCTTAACGAAGGTGAAAAACTCACCGGCTGGGCGCTCATCGCTCTCACCAACAGCACCGAATTCAGTGCCGCGCCCAAGCCCCTCACCACCCTCCGCCTCGCCGCCCGTAATCGCGTCAGCGGCGAGCTCCGCCCGATCCCGGGCAGCTTCCTCCTCACCCCCGGCGACACCGCCACCCGCGCCTCCACCGAGCTCCGCCAAGCCCCCGCCACCGAAGGCGGAGAACTCGGCCCGATCGTGAGCCGCACCGCAAACATCACCCAGACCGCGGTCCTCACCCAGGTCATCCCCGGCGCCGGCCGCATCGCCGACGCCGTCGGCCTGCTCACCCACGGCGAGATCCTCTCCACCCTCGACGGCGCCACCAACCTCGGCCCCGTCCTGCGGCCCTCCTCCGCCACCTTCCGCGCCTCCGGCCGCTTCGAGTCCGAGGGCGAACTGCCCGACGGCATGGTCGAGATCCTCCTCTCGCTCGGCACCGCCACCCGCGAGATCGTGCCCGTCACGACCCTCGCCGCCAGCGAGTAGGCCCCCCGCGTCCCGTCCTCGGGCCCAAGGGCCCGCAGTCGCACCCGCGCCCAGGACGGCAGCCCCACTCCCCGTCCTCCCCTCGGCCGCTCACGGCAGCCACGGAAAACGCCGGGCATCCGGCCGGCGTTTTTCGCGCTGGGCCCCGTGAAACTCCTTCGCCTCCTCGCTCATGTAGTAGAGCAGGGTGGCGTTTCCCGCCAGCTCCTGAATGCCCGCCTGCCCATCCAGCTCGGCGTTGAAGGCGCTCTTCAACGCCCGGATCGCCAGCGGCGAATGCCCCAGGATCTCGCGCGCCCACTTCACCCCCTCGGCCTCGAGCTCGGCCACCGGCACGACCGCGTTCACCAGACCCATGTCCAGCGCCTCGGCCGCGCTGTATTGGCGGCACAAATACCAAATCTCGCGCGCCTTCTTCTGCCCGACCAGCCGCGCCAGATAGCTGCTGCCGAAGCCCGCGTCGAAGGACCCCATGCGCGGCCCCACCTGACCGAAGACGCCATTGTCCGCCGCGATCGTCAGATCACAGACCACATGCAGCACGTGCCCGCCCCCGATCGCGTAGCCCGCGACCAGCGCGATCACGACCTTCGGCATCGAGCGGATCAGTTTCTGCAGATCCAGCACATTCAGCCGCGGCACCCCGTCGGTGCCCACGTAGCCCGCATGCCCCCGCACCCCCTGGTCGCCGCCCGCGCAAAACGCGTACTTGCCGTCGCTGTGCGGCCCCTCCCCGGTCAGCAACACCACCCCGACCCGCGGGTCCTCCCGGGCATCGAGAAACGCCTCGTACATCTGCTGCACCGTGTCGGGCGTAAACGCGTTGCGCCGATGCGGGCGGTTGATCGTCACCTTAGCGATCCCGTCCGCCTTCTCATAAACGATGTCGGAGTACTCTTTGACGCGCTGCCAAACGATGCTCGATTTCATGGGCGCTCCACCCTGCCCGACCGCCGCCGATCGTCAACGTCGCCCCCGGCGCGACTCCGCTCACCCACTATCGACGCCACCCGTTTGCGAAGCCTGCGATCGCGTGTGCCCCCCGTTGACTCCGCCCATGCCTCCTCGCGATGCTGATCGGCTTTCGCCTCCGCCACTCCGCCCATGAGCACCGCCCACGCGACGCCGCCCCTGCTCTCCCGCCGCGCACGGCTCGCCCTCAGCCTGGGTGCACTCGGCGTCGTCTTTGGAGACATCGGCACCAGCCCGCTCTACGCCCTGCGCGAGACGCTCCATCATCTGCCCCCGGATGAGCGCCTGGCCGGCGTGCTCGGCGTGCTCTCCCTCATCTTCTGGTCGCTCATGCTCGTCGTGAGCCTCAAGTACGTCACGGTCGTCATGCGGGCCGACAATCAGGGCGAAGGCGGCATCTTCGCCCTCCTTGCCCTCGGCGGGCTCGAGTTTCGCCGCGGCGGTCGCCGAGGACTCGGTGCCGGAGTCGTCATCGCCCTGCTCGGCGCGGCCATGATCTGTGGGGAGGGAGTGATCACTCCCGCCATCTCCGTCCTCAGCGCCTCCGAGGGACTCCGCACCATCGTACCCGGCTCCGATGCCTTCGTCATCCCGCTCTGCCTCCTCATCCTGGTCGCGCTGTTCTGGGTCCAGCGCCGCGGCACCAAGGCCATCGGCCAACTCTTCGGTCCGGTGATGCTCGTGTGGTTCACGGTGCTCGGCACGCTCGGTCTCTGGCACGTGTTGCAGAATCCCGAGGTTCTCCGCGCCCTCGATCCCCGGCACGGACTCGACCTGCTGCTCGACCATCCCGCGGCCGTCGTCGGCATCCTTGGCTCCGTCGTCCTTGCGATCACCGGCGTCGAAGCGCTCTACGCCGACATGGGCCATTTCGGCCGACCCGCCATCCTCCGCGCCTGGTACGGCCTGGTCCTGCCCGGGCTCACTTTGAACTACTTTGGCCAAGGCGCCTATGCCCTCGCCCACCCCGGAGATTTGGAAAACCCCTTTCTCTCGCTCGCTCCCGAAGGCCCGCTGCGCGCCGCGCTGCTGCTCCTCTCGCTGGTCGCCGCGGTGATCGCCAGCCAGGCCCTCATCTCCGGCACCTTTTCCCTCGTGCGTCAGGCGATCCAGCTCGGGTACTTCCCGCGCCTGCGCGTACTCCACACCAACCCCGATCAACGCGGCCAGATCTACCTTCCCTTGGTCAACTTCCTCCTGGCCGCCGGCAGCATCCTCACCGTGCTGCTCTTTCAATCGTCTTCCGCGCTCGCCGCGGCCTACGGCATCGCCGTCACCGGCACGATGGCCGTCACCTCCTTCGCCCTCTTTTTCGTCGCCCGCCGCCGCTGGCGCTGGCCGCTGCCCGCCGCCGTGCTCACCTGCCTGTTCTTCGGCGCCATCGACCTGACTTTCTTCGCCGCCAATCTGCCCAAGTTCGGCGCCGGAGGCTGGCTGCCCATCTCGCTCGCCGTCGTCCTGCTCGCGATCATGCACACCTGGAAAAGCGGACGCCTCGAGATCCAGGAAAAGATCTACGGCGGCGCCGTCACCGAACTCGAGCTCTCCTCCATCGCCAAAAGCAAAAACATCGTCCGCGTGCCGGGCTCCGCCGTGTTCATGGTCGCCACTCCCCGCGGCACACCGCTCGCGCTCCTCCACCACCTCAAGGCCAACAAATGCCTGCAACGCACCATCGTCCTCCTCACCATCGCCACCGAGGAGTTGCCCACCGTGGACGACGAGGAGCGCATGAGCCTCGAGTCCCTCGGCGAAGGTGTCTGGCGCGCGGTCGTCCGCTACGGCTACATGGAGTCGCCCGACGTCGCCAAGATGGTCGAACGCATA
>JBILUB010000206.1:0-4943 GCA_044371245.1 Opitutaceae bacterium | reverse complement strand
CTTCGGGCCGCTGCGCTCGCCATCTGGTTCAACATCTTGCGCGATCTTTCGCCGGGGCTACTGCCGGATCTAGGATTAGTGATTGGTGGCTGGGGAGGGGGTTTTGGATCCGGTGTCTCCGGCTACCAATCACCAAGGACCAGACACCAATCACCGCGGTGCAGCCGCTTATTGGTTTTTGCGGTCGAAGGCGGCGTCAAAGGCGAGGGCGCTGATGGGGAAATCGAGGCGGCGAACGAAGGCCGCGGCCTCGGTGGCGCCGTGCACACGGTCCATGCGGATATCCTCCCACTCGACCGAGAGGGGGCCGCGGTACCCGATGTCGTTGAGCGCGACGATGACGTCCTCGAAGCGGATGTCGCCGTGGCCGAGGGAGCGAAAATCCCAGTGTCGGCGCGGGTCGCCGAAGCTGGTGTGGCCGCCGAAGACGCCGACGGTGCCGTCGCCGTGTCCCCACCACACGTCCTTGAGGTGGACGTGGTGGATGCGGTCGGCGAATTCGCGGATGAACCTGACGTAATCGACGCCTTGGTAGCCGAGGTGCGAGGGGTCGTAGTTGAAGCCGAAGCGACGGTGGCGGCCGACGGCGTCGAGGGCGCGCCGGGCGGAGGCGAGATCGAAGGCGATCTCGGTGGGGTGGACCTCGAGGGCGAAGTTGACGTCCGCTTTTTCAAAGGCGTCGAGGATGGGCAGCCACCGCCGGGCGAAATCGGCGTATCCGGCATCCCAGTACGCCTGGGTGGTGGGAGGGAAGGCGTAGAGGGAGTGCCAGATGGAGGAGCCGGTGAAGCCGTTGACCACGGCGGGCGTGGCGTCCTTGCGGGCGGCGGCGCCGGGGCGGGCGTCGAAGAAGGCGCGGGCGGCGCGCGCGGTGGTGATCATGCGCCGGGCGGCCCGCCGGCGCACGCCCTCGGGCTCGCCGTCGCCCCAAATCTCGGGCGGGAGGATGGCTTGGTGGCGCTCGTCGATCCGGTCGCACACGGCCTGGCCGACGAGGTGGTTGGAGATGGCGTGGCAGGCGAGGCCATGATCCTTCAGGAGCTCCCATTTCTGGTGGACGTACTTTTTGCTGCCGGCGGCGGCTTCGACGTCGAAGTGGTCGCCCCAGCAGGCGAGCTCGAGGCCGTCGTAGCCCATTTTCTTGGCGAGCGGGGCGAGTTTTTCGAGGGGCAGATCGGCCCACTGGCCGGTGAAAAGGGTGAGGGGGCGTGGCATGTCGGGAGGCGGGGCTTGCGAAGGAAGGTGACCGTGGGCACCCTGCTTTTCAACCCCCTAGTCCCCATGATCCTGCATACCTTTTCCACCTTGGGCTGTCCGGAAATGGACCTCGATGGCGCCATCGGCCTCGCCGCCCGGCACGGCCTGCATAATCTCGAGCTGCGAACTTTGCGAAACACGAATGATCTCCCGGCATGGTTTGAAGAGCACTACGGGGAGCCCGAGGGCTTGGCGGCGCACCTGAAGCGCCGGCGGATAAAGATCTGTGTTTTGGATACGTCGTTCCGCCTGATCGGGGCCAACGACATCGACCGGGCCGAGCTCGCCCGTTTCGTGCGCTGGGCGGACGGGGCGGATGTGCCGTGGCTGCGGGTGCTCGACGGTGGGCGTACGGGCGACGAGGCGGAGGCGAAGGAGGCGGCGGAGACGCTGCAGTGGTGGCGCGATTTGCGAATCAAGAACAACTGGGCGGTGGATTTGATGGTCGAGACGCACGACGGCTTCGTGACGGCCGACTCCCTCCAGCGTTTGATCGCCCATGCGCCGCGGGTATGCCTGCTGTGGGATGCGCACCATACCTGGAAACGCGGCGGGGAGCCGCCGACCAAGACCTGGAAGACGGCGCGCAACCACATCGTCCATCTCCATGTGAAGGACAGTGTGAGCCGGCCGACGCCGGACGGCAGCCATCCTTACACCTATGTCTTGCCTGGTGACGGCGAGTTCCCGATGGCGGAGCTGCGCCAGTGTCTGCAGGCGGACAAGTACAACGGGGTGATCTCGCTCGAGTGGGAGCGCATGTGGCACCCCTACTTGCCGGAGCTGGACAAGGCCCTGCATCACGCGGCGCAACTGCGCTGGTGGTAGCGGGTGGCGCCGTCGCGTACGGTCCGGAGCCGGCGAGCGAGACCGTGGTGCCGCGGCCCTGCGTCCAGATCCGCGTCAACCCAGGCGCGGAGCGGCGGGTGCGCGGCCTTCCCAGCGGTGCAGCGCGATCCCGCCGCCGACGGTGCCGAGGGTGAGCGCCAGGGCGGAGCCGAGGAAGGGCACGAGCGCGAGCAGGTTGACCCAGAAGCCGATGCCGACGGCGAGGGCTTGGCGGGCACGAATCTCGTCGCGGCTGCGCCGCAGGTCCCAGCCCCGGTTCTCGAAGTAGTTTTCGAGCACGCCGTAACCGGAGTAGTAGGCGTTGTAGACGAAGCCGCGGGCGATGAAGTAGAGGCCGATGATCGGGAGGAAGCCGAGCAGGTAGCAGGAGCCGCCGCGGAGGAGGGCGCCGAAGGTGTTGGGGAGGCCGACCACCACCAACATCCGCAGGTAGCGGGGCAGGTCGAAGTGATGCTCGGGGGCGCGTTGACCGAGCACGGCCTCGACGCGCTCGGTGAGTCGGTCGAAGAGGGGGAAGCCGAGGGCTTGGAGGATGGGCTGCTGCAGCCAGAGCAGGGCGAGCCCGAGCGGGACCACGAGGGTGAGGTGCAGGAGCCAGCCGAGGACGTGGCCGAGCGTCTCGAGGGAACCGCCCTCGGCGAGGCCCCAGCGGACGAGCGGGAGGAGGGCGAGCAGGTGGTCGGCCAGCGCGCCGGCCACGAACCATCCCGCCGTCCAGAGCGAGGCGGTGACGAGCAGGAGGAGCAGAAAAATCGCGAAGACGTGAGTGGCGAGTCCATGGCGCCAGATGAAGGGCAGGGCGCCGGTGCAGGAGCGGAAGGCGAAGGCGACGTCGGCGGTCCAGCGGCGCAGGCGGGCGAGGGTACCCGCGGGCGGGTGGGCGGCGGGGGAGAGCGGAGGGGCCATGGCGTGGGCCGCTTTAATCGGCGTGGGGCGGGCTGCGGCGGGGTTGCAGCCAGGTGAGCGCGGGGCGCTCGAGCGAGGTGGCGAGGGCGGTCTCGTCGGCCCAGGTGGCGCGGCCCGCGCGCTCGTCGCCATCGAGCAGGGCGATGAACTCGAGCTGTTCGCGGCCGGCGGGGCTGAGGGCGTGGCGCACGATCTCGATCGCGGGGAGGGTGCGGCGCCCGAGGATTTCGACGAGGGGCAGATCGAGGTGGCCGGCGGTGGCGCGGTAGACGAGCTCGGTGCAGACGAGCTTGTCGGCGCTGAAGAAATCGAAGTCGAAGTCGTAGGGCTTGCCCGCGTGGTCGAAGGCGCGGGCGATGATCTCCCGGCGGGTGGGCTCGTCGACTCGGGGGCGGAGGACGGCGACGCCGTCGGCCTCGCCGATCGAGTGCTCGGCGGAGGTGTACACGACGCCCTCGCTCATGGCCTCGATGACGGCGTGGGGGTGGCCCTGGGCATCGGGGGCGGCGAAGGCGGCAAGTTTCCGCGCGACGCGTGGATCCTGGTCGAGGCCGAGGGCGCGGAGCTCCGCGGCGCTGCCGACGTAGAGGGCGGCGTGGGGCCAGTAGCCGGGGAGAAAAGCGTTCGAAAGGTACCAGTTGCGCCGCTGGATGAGGATGTCGCCCGGGCGTAGCTTGCCCTGCAACTCGACCAGTTGGGCGGGGCTGATGAGCGCGCGGCCTTGGCGGGGTGCGCGCAGGCGGGCGTCGCCAACGAGGGAGGAAACGAAGGAACTGGCGCGGTAGAAACCGGCGCCGGCAAAATCGCGCAGCTCGTCGGCGCGGGTGGCGAGTTTGCGATCGAGCCAGCCGGTCTCCGCGGACGCGAGGCGTGCGAGCGCGGCGTCGAGGGTGGGGCGGAAGTTGGCGGGGGCGGGCTCGGAGGTCGCCCAGGCGGCGGAGTCGAGGGCGCGGTCGAGCAGGCGGCGGTATTCGCGGTGGGCGAGCGCGGCGGCGAGGGTGTCGTAAGTGTCCGGGGGCAGGTCCCAGCGGGGCTCGGCCTCGTTGAGTTTTCGTTGCGCGAGAGGCTTGTCGTGGAAGGCGCCGACGAAGCGGGCGGCCAGATCGTAGGAGAGGATGAGGGCGAGGGCGTGGAGGCGGGCGGCGCGTTCGCGGTCCGGGCCGGGATCGAGTTGGCCGTGGCGTTCGTAGGCCCAGGCGCTGCGCAGGGTGGCGTCGCGCAGGGCGAGGAAGCTGACGACCATGCGGCGGATTTCATCGTCGTCGCGCGGGTCGTAATAGCTGCGCTGACCGGCGAGGAGCTGGCCCTCGAAGGAGCGGAAGCGGGTTTCGAGATCGTTGATGCCGTCGATGACGCCGGCGAGCGCGCGTTCGTCGCGGTCGAGTTCGAGGGCGAGGCGGGCGGGGGGCAGTTGGTGGAGGGGCGGCGAGTCGGTGCGGCGCCACTCGAGGGGGTGGTCGTGGTAGATCCAGTAGGCGGCGCCGAGGAGGAGTACGGCGGAGGTGGCGGCGAGCGTGAGGGTGACCCAGGCGGGTGGCTTGATGAGGCGGGAGGAGAGGCCCGCCGGGGCGGGGGCGGCGGGGGAGGGAGTCGCGGCCTGGCGCGCGGTCCATTCGTCGGCGAAGCCGGCGAGGAGCCCGGTGATGGCGGCGTGCTCGGCGCGGAGCGTGGCGGCGTGTTCGCGATCGAGGAGCAGGCGGAGCTCCGCCCACCAGGCGCGCGCGCTGGCGCGCTGGGCCCGGAACCAGCGGAGGCCGAAAAGCGCGGAGGCGGGCGCGAGCGCGCAGAGCAGGATGACGACCCAAGGCTGGAAGTAGGCGGCGGCGGCGAGCGCGAGCAGGGCGTACCAGCCGAGCAGGAGCAGGGCGCCGAAGAGGAGGCGCCAGAGGGCGAGAGTGGCGCGGTCGCCGCGGCCGAGGAGGGAGGCGACG
>JBILUB010000205.1:0-4965 GCA_044371245.1 Opitutaceae bacterium | reverse complement strand
TAGCGATCCTGAGAACGCCCCGATGGAGCGCATCAACAAGATGCTCGCCGGGCGCGCCGGTGGAGTCAGCGCGGTGAATAGCATGCTCGTGCTCCTGAAGCATTGGGGTGCCCGTACCCAGCAGAACTTCAACTTCTCGCAGGAAACCTTCTCCCCCGGCGGCAGTTTCGGCAATCTCCCCGAGCGCATCCGTGGTTGGGGCGGCGTCATCGGCATGGGCGGCGAGCGCCAGCGCTTCCGTCCGCGTTTCCTCGCTCTCGCCGCGGCCAACCGGGTGATTGGTGGCGACCTGGTCGAGACCGTTCACACCGGCGCCGACCCGAAGTTTACCGTCACGAATCGCTTCGGCGCCGGCTATGGCCCGAGCCGCAACCCGGTGGAGATGGCCGTCGCCGACGTGGCCCGCATTCACAGCTACGGATTTGCCGAAGGCGATCGCCGTGGCCTCATCCTTGTCAGCAACGATCCCCGTCAGGCTCAGCCGGTCGAGATCAAGTTCGAGGGCGAGGTCCAAGGCGGAAAGGCCCGCGTCTGGATGGTGGATTCCCCGGAGATCGAGGACACGAACGAGTTCGATTGGTCGCCCGCCGGGCCTTCGGTGAAACTGGTGGAGCGCGAGATCGAGTTCCGCTCCGGCCAGCAGATCCAGCTGCCTCCGGCCACCCTCATGTCGATCGATTGGACGGTCCGGAAGTAGGACGCGCTTCCGACCCGCTTCCCGTCCGGGAATAGATTCCTCCCGTTCCGCCCGCGGCGGCCCTGCGTCAAACCGGGGCCGCCGCTTCTCGTTTCACCCCCCTCCGCTCTTCTTCTTCACGAGATCTCCACCCTGATGAAATCACTTTTCTTCGCGCTTGCCGTCGCTTCCTTCGCCGGATCCATCGCCTTCGAGTCACAAGCGGCCGAAGCACCGCCGCCCGGGCGACCCAACGTGTTGTTCATCACCTGCGATGATTTGAACAACGCTCTCGGTGTCTACGGACATCCGCAGGTCAAGTCCCCGCGGATTGACGCGCTCGCCGCCAGCGGCGCGCGCTTCGAACGTGCCTTCTCCAATTGGCCCTCCTGTCTGCCATCCCGCTACTCCCTGCTGAGCGGTTGGGACATCCCGCGCACGGGTCTGAGGGACTTCTCGGCGCACTCCCGCAGCGGACCCTTGGCCGACGCGGTGTATCTGCCCCAGTACTACAAGAACCAAGGCTACACCACCGTGCGACTGGACAAGATTTTCCATATCGGTGGAGATGATCCGGCCTCGTGGACCATATCGGAGGAGCCCTTGCAGCTGATGGACGGTACCCCGATCACCACCTGGACCGGCATCGAGCTACAGGCCCTCGGGTACGATGGAGTCCACCAAAAGCCCATCGCGGCCGACGGCACGCTGGGGAACCCCGTGATCGAGACCGGCCGTTTTCCCAAGGTGGAAGGTGAGAAGGGCACCTACTTTATCGTTCATGACGGAGTGCCCGAGGAGAGGCTTTTCGACGGCCACACCGCGAAGCGGGCGATCGGATACCTGGAGCGGTTCGCCGCCTCCCGCGAACCCTTTTTCCTCGCGGTGGGTTTTCGGCGACCGCATCTGCCCTTCATCGCGCACCAGCGCTATTTCGATCTTTACCCGTGGGAGCAGATCGAGCTCCCGCCCGCGCAGCCCGGTTACGAAAAACCATTCTCCGACGAGGATCACAAAAAACTGATTCGCGGCTACTACGCGTCGATCAGCTTCGTCGACGCCCAAGTGGGCAAGGTACTGGATACGCTCGAGCGCACCGGGCTGGCTGAAAACACCATCGTGGTACTCCTCGGAGACCATGGGTATGCCCTTGGCGAGCGCGACGGCTGGTTTAGCAAGGCAACCCTCTGGGACACCGGCTTGCAGACGACGCTGATCGTTGCTGATCCACGCCGGCGTGATCGCGCCCGGGCCGTGCCGGAGGTGGTGAGCCTGCTCGATCTCTATCCGACGCTGGTGGACCTCACCGGGATGCCGGCGCCCGCCACCCCGCTCGACGGCCGGTCGCTCCTGCCCCTGATCGACGGTGTCTTGGCATCCGACCCGGCGCGCCCCGGCCATGCTCTGGCCCATAACTTCCGGCCCGGTTGGAAGGAGCTCGGAGTTTCCGTGCGCACCCCGACCCACCGCTACATCGAAACCGGGGACGGCACGATCGAGCTCTATGATGTCGTCGCTGATCCTTTCCTCTGGCGTAATCTCGCCGAGGACCCGGCCCATGCAGCCCTCCGCGAGCAACTCTCGCTCCTCTTGCGCCCATCGGCCACGCCGGCCAAGACCGCGGGAAGCGCGGACGAGCCGCTGCTCTGAATGGCCGCCCCTGATTCGAGCCCACTTCGATGTGGGCTGGAACACGACCAGATCTCGCCCTCATTTTTCCGCCTTCCTCCATGTCCACCGTCCGTCCACTCAACATCGTTTATCTCCACGCGCACGACGCCGGCCGCTGGGTGCAGCCCTACGGCTACCCGGTTGAAACGCCCAACCTCATGCGCTTCGCGAAGGAGGCTGTGCTTTTCCGCAAGGCCTTTTGCACTACGCCGACTTGTGCACCCAGCCGGGTGTCCCTGAGTAGCAGCCAGTACCCGCACCAACTGGGGATGTACGGCCTCCCGCACGAGGGCTGGCGCTACGGCGATTTTTCCCACCACTGGGTGCGCATCCTGCGGTCCTGGGGTTACGAGACCGCCCTCGCCGGTGTGCAGCATGAATGCGTGCGCGCCGACCTGCCGGAGTTGGGCTACGAGAAGATTCTCGATACGCGCCCGAAGACCGGGGAGTTTTTCCAGGAGACCATCGACCATGTGGAGCGCTTCCTCGCCGTGCGCGAAGATCCGAGGCCCTTCTTCCTCTCGATCGGCATCGACGAGCCGCACCGCGACAACCTTACCCGCCCCGAGATTAACCTGCACGGGAAGTCCGACCGCTTCAGCAAAACTCGCTTCTACGACCCGAAGAAGCTCGACGGCCGCTACACCGCTCCGCCCCCCTGGCTACCGGACTTGCCAGAGATCAGGCAGGATATGGAGAGTTACCGCGAAGGGGTGAAGTTGATGGACGAATACATGGGCCGGGTGCTCTACGCTCTCGATCATATGGGTTATCGGGAAAACACCCTCGTCATCGTCACGGCCGACCACGGCATCGAGTTTCCCGGAGGCAAAATGACGCTCGGTGATCAGGGCCTTCAGGTCATGCTCATGATGCGGGGCCCCGCGGAGACGCCCTTCCATGGAGGCCGTGTCGTCGAGCCCATCGTCAGTCATCTCGACGTCCTGCCCACGGTCTGCGAACTACTCGGCAAGCCGGCGCCCCATGCTTTTGAAGGCAAGAGCCTGGTGCCACTCGCGCGCGGCGAGGTGCCCGCCCTGCATGAGTGTGTCTTTGCGGAACTGACCCACCACGGCGATCGGGGGCCGGAGCCTTTGCGTGCGGTGCGCACCGAGCGCTTCAAGTATGTCCGCCGTCTACTCGAGGTCTCGAATGTCATGTGGCACGACGGACCCACCACGCCGGTGATGAGAGCCGCCGGTTGGTACAAACGGCCAAACGCACCCAAAGAAGAGCTTTTCGACCTCTACTTGGATCCGATGGAAGCGTGTAACCGCATCGACGATCCCGCCCTGCAAGAGGTCCGGTCCGAACTGGGTAAACGCCTCGACGAGTGGATGGCGCGGACGGGCGATCCTTTCGCCCAAGGCAAGGTGCCCGCACCGCCGCCCAAAGTGACGTGATGTGGGCGCCGGGCGTTGTGGCCCGGCGGCCCATACCCGACCTTCGTCGGCAAATGGGCCGCGTCTCTTGAGGAAACTCCCGTCGGGCGGTCGGTCTCCGCGGGTTACCACCGGCCCCGCGGAGTCCTTTCAAGCGAGGCCCCGCGCCTGGAGCAGGGTGGCGAGTGCCGCCGGGTCGGCCGTGCCGGAGACGGTGTTGAGCAAGCCGAGTACCTTCAGCCGATCTTCCGCACCGCAGCTGGAAATCTCCACCATCCAGTCCTCCGACTTGGCGGCGGAGACGATCACCTCGTCGGACCACGCGATGACCTCGGAGGCGTCGATGACGCCGGAGGTGATGCCTTTGATGTAGAACTCGGCCTGGGTGCGGTAATTCATGAGACCCGCGATCCTTGGATCGAAAAGGGCTCTGCCAAGGTCGAAAGGAAGGCGACTTTTGCGGTGCGGCCGGCGCTCACCACGGGCTGATGGTCGCGTAGCGGAAGGTCATCTTTGCCGGATCGGGCGTCGTGATCCGCTCCACCCGTCCATCGGCAAAGAGGATGGCTTGGGTGCCATCGGAAAACTGCGTGCCGCGTCCCGGGTCGATGCAGTTTTGCGTGTAGTCGTCCTTGTCATAATCGGGCTCGGCGAAGGGGAAGTTAGTTTCCCCGGCCAGGACGAAGAAGGTCGGGTGGGCGATGAGATCGCGCCGCGTGGCGGCAAAGCTGCCTCCGGCCGCGACGAAGGCGGCGCGAGTCCCGAGAAAATAGGCGCTGCCCTCGCGTTCGAAACGGGGCGTATGGAAGAAAGATTGGTCGGCCGAGTAAGGGCTTAACTGCTGGGTCCATGCCATGCGGTTCCGGTCCGTTTCCGCGAGATTCCAGTCCAGCCGCCCGGTGGCGATCGGGTAGCGCTCGCGGTTCTCGTCAGCAAATAGCGTCAGCGCGAAATGGATCTGTCGCAGATTGGACACGCTGGCCGCTGCCCGTGCTTTCCCGCGCACGAGGTTGATCACGGGGATCAAAATCGCGGCCAGAATCCCGATGATTGCTATGACCGTGAGCAACTCGATGAGGGTAAAACCGCGGGCGGAAAGACGCGGGTATCGCATCGCACCACCATTTCCCCGCGGCTCTTTCGGGTCAATGCCGCCGCTATTGCATGTCTAGTTCTGCTAGCCCTACCCCCGGGACAAATGATCCTAGAACCGGCAGTAGCCGCAGCTCATCTCGC
>JBILUB010000204.1:0-4976 GCA_044371245.1 Opitutaceae bacterium | reverse complement strand
CGAACTCGGGCCAGCGGCGGAGGGCGGCGGCGACTCGCGCGATGACGTCGCGGGCGCGGCGGATTTTCAGGCCGGCGGCGCGGGCGCAGGCGAGGAGGTCGTCGGGCGTGACGGCGTCGGTCTTGCCGGCGAGCGTCATCTGGTGGCGCGCGGTCCACTGGCCCTCGGGGTTGTAGGCGTAGGCGACGTCGTAGGCGGGGGCGAGGTGCCAGTGGCCCGCCTGGTCCATGAGGAAGGCGATGTTTTTGGTGTGGTCGTCCTGGTTGCGCGCGAGGACGTTGAACACGGCGCGGCGAAACAGTTCCTCGAGCGTGGCGGGCGGTAGGGCGCGGGCGCGCGCGACCGCGAAGGCTTGCTCGTAGGCGTAGGCGCCGGCGGCGTTGAAATCGTAGTGCGCGAGGGCGCAGAGCGACTGGAGGTGAAGTTTTTTGGGCGCGCCGGTCCGGTCGGGCCGGTCGAAGCGGCGGGTCATGAAATGGGCGCGGCCGTTTTCCTCGAAGAGGCGGCAGTCGCTCATCTCGATGCCGGCGGCGCGGGCCATGAGGTGGTAGGCGTATTCAAGACGTCCATACCCCTGCGGGTCGGCGATGGCCTCCTTGTCGCGGTTTTCGGCGACGCCGTCGAACTTGAGCAGCCAGTGCTCGAAGCCGGGCGGCGCGTCGACCTGGCCGGAGCGGAATTCGCCGGTGGCGGGATTCCAGGCGACGACGGCTTTGGCGCGCGCGCCGCCGGCCGAGGTGCCGACGCGAAGGATGTCGCGCAAGGCGGCGGCGCGAGCGGCGTCGGCCCCGTCGGGGGTGGCCCGGTCGGCAAGCTCAGGGCGAGTGACGAGGGCGACGCGGCGGGCGAGGGCCTCGTTGGCCAGGCGCACGAGCGAGGCGATTTCGACGGGCGCGGCGACGTCGCGGCCGGCGCGCAGGGCGGGGCGAAACTCGAGCGCGCCCATGCCGCGGGCGCCGAGGTAGCAGAGGCGCTCCACGGGGTTGGCCTCGCCCGGGGCGCGGCCTTGGGCGGCGAGCCATTGGTCGATGAGGAGGTTGCCGAAACGGTCGGGCAGTGAATCGGCGAGCAGGCCGGGCAAGCCCTTGAAACTGCGCTCGGGCAGCCCGGGAAAGGCGTAGGCGCCGGCGCGCAGCGGCATGAGCAGCGGGGCGAGCTCGATGCCGCTGCCGAGGAAATCGGCGGCGTATTCGAAAGTCCCTACGCGACGCGCCGGGTCCCAGGCGAGCGCGCCGATGGGGCGATCCCAGAGGATGACTTCGGCGACGGTGGCGGCGGCAGGCATGGAGGGGCAGAGCGACAGAAGGACAGAGCGGCGGAGGGGTGGAGCGAGAGAGCGACGGAGCGGCAGAACAGCAGAGCCAGGGGATGGCGAAACGGCGGAGCCGCAGGGGCGTGCAGTAGGAGGAGGGGAGGCCCGGAGGGAGCTGGCGTTCTGTTCTCTGTCGCTCGGTCGTCCTGGTTCGGGTCAGGCCTTGGGACCCCAGGTCCAGGGTTTTTGCGGCTCTGCCAGGGCGTCGGTGCCTTTGCGGCGGCCGGTGGCGCGGCGGCGCTGCTTGCCGGCAAGTTTGACGAGCTGGATCGGGCTCGGTCCAGGGGCGGGGATGAAGGCCTCCAGTTGGTCGAGCAGGCGCAGGCCGCGCAGCACGGCGAGGAGCGTGAGTAAAGTGCCCCCGTGGCCGGTCTCGAGATTGGTGATGGTCTTGCGCGCGAGACCGGTGGCTGCGGCCAGCTCGGCTTGGCTCAGGTTTTGGTTTAACCGGTGCGCTTGCAGGCGCGCGCCGAGCTCGCGCTGCAAGGCCAAGTCAGTGTTAGTTAGGGTATCCACAATGAGTGGATTTCTGCTCCTTTAGGCTAAAAAGTCAATTAAGGAGTAGATTAGTGATCTAAGTAATTTTTAATCTAGTGGGTAATTTATTTATCAGAAAGTCGATTTTACGACTATTTGGGTAGGGGATTGCTCTTTGTGGACTAGCTAGAGGTGTAGTCTAGGTAGGGGCCAAGCCAGCGCTCGGTCTCGGCGACGGAGGCAGCGGTGCGGGAGGCGTAGTCCTCGATCTGGTCGCGGCCGAGGCGGCCGACGGCGAAGTATTTCGAGTCGGGGTGGTGGCAGTAGAAGCCGCTGACGCTGCTGGCGGGATACATCGCGCAGCTCTCGGTGAGTTGGAGGCCGATCTCCTGCTCGATCGGGACGAGGTTCCAGATCTGGGGTTTGTGGCGGTGATCGGGGCAGGCGGGGTAGCCGGGGGCGGGGCGGATGCCGCGATACCTTTCGCGGATGATGTCCTGGGGGCTGAGGTTTTCCGTGCGGCCGAAGCCGCAGAGCTCGCGGGCGCGTTTATGGAAATACTCGGCGAGGGCCTCGGCGATGCGGTCGCCGAGGGCCTGGACGAGGATGGCGTTGTAGTCGTCGCCCGCGGCTTTGAATTCGGCGGCGAATTTTTCGACGCCGGGGCCGGCGGTGACGGCGAACTGGCCGAGGTAATCGATGCGGCCGCTGTCGCGCGGGGCGAGGTAGTCGGCGAGGCAGAGGCAGGGCTTGCCGCCGTCGTGGTCGAGCTGTTGGCGCAGGAAGTGGAAGGTGTGGAGCGTGCGGGAGCGGCTCTCGTCGGCGTAGATCTCGACGGAGTCGCCGAGGCTGTTGGCCGGCCAAAAGGTGAGCACGGCCCGGGGCTGGAAGCGGTCTTCGGCGATGATGCGCTCGAGCATCTTTTGCGCGTCGGCGAAGAGCTTGGTCGCCTCGGCGCCGACGAGCTCGTCGGTGAGGATCTCGGGGTAGCGGCCGTGGAGCTCCCAGGCGCTGAAGAAGGGGCCCCAGTCGATGAATTCGCGCTCGAGTAGTTCGCGCACGGATACGTCGCGAAAGACGCGGGTGCCGAGGAACTCGGGGCGGGGGATGTCGATCGCGGTCCAGTCCCACTTCGGCGCGCGGGCTCGGGCCTCGGAGAGGGGAAGGAGGGCGCGGCGCTCGCGGCGGCCGGCGAAGTCGGCGCGGGATTTTTCCTGGCGGGCGCGGATCTCGGCGACGTAGGCGGGCTTGTTTTCGGTGCTGAGGAGCTGGGCGACGACGCCGATGACGCGCGAGGCGTCGAGGACGTGGATGACGGGCTCGGAGTAGTGCGGGGCGATCTTCACCGCGGTGTGGGCGGCGGAGGTGGTGGCGCCGCCGATGAGCAGGGGGAGCTTGAAGCCCTGGCGCTCCATCTCTTTGGCGACGTGGACCATCTCGTCGAGCGAGGGGGTGATGAGGCCGGAGAGGCCGATGACGTCGACGGCTTTTTCCCGGGCGGTGGCGAGGATCTTCTCGCAGGGCACCATGACGCCGAGGTCGATGACCTCGTAGTTGTTACAGGCGAGGACGACGCCGACGATGTTTTTGCCGATGTCGTGAACGTCGCCCTTCACGGTGGCCATGAGGACTTTTTTGGGCCGGTCCTCGGCGTCGGCCGCGAGATCGGCGGCGCTTAGGCGGCCTGCTTCGGGGTCGTCGCTTTCGCGGCTTTCTCCGCCGCTTCCTGGGCCGCGCGTTTCCGGCCCGCTTCGTTCAGGGCGCGGATCGTGGCTTCGTTCATGCGCTGCATCTTGGCGAGATTCTCGGGTGAGGGCGGTCGGGGCGAAAAACTCGTCGCGGAGGGCGCGGAGATCGGGGTGGTGGTCGATGTCGTGCTCATGAAAAAAGAGGTTAGCGGCACGGCGGCCGGAGGCAATCAGGTTGTCGATACTCGGGTTGAGGTGTTCCTGTAGCCAAGAGAGGTCGCGGAGCAGCCCGGCCCCCCAAATCGAGTTGTCGTAGATGTAGATCTGAACCGGCAGCACCAGCTTATGGGCCAAGGCCAGAACCGTTCTGGCACCGTGATGATGACCATGGGCGGCGCGATCGAGGGCGACGACGCGCCCCACTTCATTTTGGGCGCGGCGGAGAATGTTCCTCACCGCTTTCTCCCAGGGGCAGTAAACGAAGCGTATCTGCACGTCGTGCCCGGCGGCGATGGCGGCCTCGATCTGGGCGCGGCTGCGGCGTTCGTTTTGCAGGGTGCCGTCCATGAGCAGGGCGGGCTCCTGGAGAACATCGAGGGCGAGCGACGCGGTGGTCTTGCCGCTGCCCTGGCCGCCGGCGTTGAAGGCGATGAGGCTGCCGGGGGGGAGGGCGGCGATCTTGCGCGGGTAGAGCCAGTCGATGAAGGCGCCGGCGGGGTGGAGGGTGGCGGAGCTCCAGCGGGTGCGGGCGGCGCGGTCCTCCGGGCCGGCGCCGGCGTAGTCGGGGGAGAGCTCCTGGGCGTTGTTGCGGTCGTAGAGCTTGTCGAAGCGGGCGTGGTATTGAGTTTCCCAATACGGGAGGTCGGCGGCGAGCTCGGCGGCGAATTTTTGCTCGATGGCGCGGGCCTCGGGAGAGAGGCCGGGCATGGGCTCGTAGGAAAACTCCTCGGTGAGCGCGATGGGCTGGCCGGGGGGCGTGGAGGCCTGGAGCCGGGCGGCGAGGCGGCGGAGCTCGCGGGCGCGGGCGTTGCGCACTTTCTCGGCCTCCATGAAGGGCTGGAGGTAGGCGACGGCCTTTTTCATCACGCGGGCGGATTTCACCACTTGCGGGAGAAACATTTTTCCGGCGCCGAAGAGGTCGCCGACGACGCGCATGCCGTCCATGAGCGGACCTTCGATGATGGAGAGGGGCTTGCCGTATTTCCGGCGGGCCTCCTCGGTGTCGGTGTCGATCCAGGCGTCGATGCCTTTGACGAGGGCGTGCGAGAGGCGCTCCTCGACCGGCTGGCTGCGCCAGCCGGAATTTGAAATTTCAGATTTGAGATTTGAGATGGCCGAGCCGGCTCGCTCTTTGAGCGAGTCGGCGAGGGCGACGAGGCGCTCGGTGGCGTCGGGGCGGCGGTTGAGGAGGACGTCTTCGACGAGGGCGAGGAGCTCGGGCTCGATCTCCTCGTAGACCTCGAGCATGGCGGGGTTGACGATGCCCATGTCCAAACCGG
>JBILUB010000368.1:0-3174 GCA_044371245.1 Opitutaceae bacterium | reverse complement strand
AAACCACCCTGGTGCTGAAACGCTTCCTCAACGCCCAGCAACACCTCGGCGACGACGCTTCCCGGGCCTTTATTCGCCTCGGGGAGGCCGCCACCGCCATCGGCCGCCTGGCGGATTTTCTCGAGCGAAATCCCGACGCCCTTTTGCGCGGTCGCACCGTCGAGAGCCGCTGATCTCTTCGCGCCTCCCCCTTTTCCGCCTCCCACCTTCCACCGCCCTCGCCGCCATGTCCCGTTCCGCCCGCCGCCCCCGTTCCCTCCCCGCCACGGCCGCCCTCGCGCTCGCCCTCGCGCTCGGCGGCTGCACCCTGCTGCCCGAGCGCGGACCGGACCCCACCCGGCACTTCGTGCTCACCGGCCCCTCTCCCGCCGCGGTCAACGAGGCGGCGAAAATCGGCGGCCTGAAGGTCGGTCTGCGCTCCGTGCAAATCGCGCCCTACCTCGATGGTAAATCGATGGTCGTGCGCCGCGGGGATAACGAGATCGACTACCGCGAGTACGCCCGCTGGGCCGAGCCCCTCGCCATCGGCATCAACCGCATGCTCGTCGCCCGCCTGCACCTCTCCGATCGCGTCGCCCGCGTCTTTCCCCAGCCCTACCCCTTCGACGTCGAGCGCGACCTGGACATCTCCGTCAACGTGCTCCGCTGCGAGGGTCGCGTCCGGCCGGACGGCAGGACCGTCGCCAGCTTCCTCTGCGGCATCGAGATCGTGCGCGTGGGCGGCGACGGCCCGGGCGAGGTGATCCGCCGCGAGGTGTTCGAGGCCGCCGAAATCGAGTGGAGCGAGGGCGACCACGCGGCGCTCGCCGCCCACCTCAGCAGCCAGGTCGCCGAGCTCGCGGAGTTCATCGTATCCGCCCTCCCCGGCGAGTAGGCCCCGCGCCCCGCCGGCCTACCGCCCGATTCGGATGCCTCAGCCCTGCAAGGCCGCCTTCAGGCGAATCGCCCGGGCGAGCGCCGTGGCCGGGTCGGCGTCGGTCACGGTAAAGTGTCCCATTTTGCGCCCCGGCCGCGGTTCTTTTTTCCCATAAAGATGCAGGTGTGCCCGGGGCTCCCCCAGCACCGCGACCCAGTTCGGTTCGCCCACGCACTTGTCGCCGGCCCACTTCCACGCGTCCCCGAGGATGTTCACCATCACCGCGGCCGGCGCCGTCGTGGCGACGTCGCCGAGCGGCAGGCCGGCCACCGCGCGCACGTGTTGTTCAAACTGGGAGGTCACGCAGGCGTCCAGCGACCAGTGGCCGCTATTGTGCGGTCGCGGGGCCATTTCGTTGACCAGGAGCTCGCCCCGATCGGTCAAAAACAGTTCGACCGCGAGCAGTCCCACCAATCCGAGGCGCTCCGCGATCTGCTCGGCCAGCGCGCGGGCCCGCGATTCCAGCTCCGGCCCGACCCGCGCGGGCACGATGGAAAAATCGAGGATGTGCCTCGTGTGGATATTCTCCGCGACCGGGAAACACCGCATCTCGCCGGCCGCCGTGCGGGCCACCAAAACCGACAGCTCGCACTTAAAATCCACCCAGCGTTCGACCACCGCGCGCTGCCCGCGAAACGCCGCCACCGCCCGGGTCAGCGAAGCCTCGTCGGACACCTTTTGCTGGCCCTTGCCGTCGTAACCGAAATCCGCCGTCTTCACCACGCAGGGTAAACCCACCGCTCGGATCGCCGCCGCCAGATCCCCCTGCGCCTCGCACTCGGCGAAGTTCACATGCGGAAACTCGTTTTTGCGCAGCCAGGTTTTTTCGCGCAGTCGATTCTGCGCCACCTCGAGGATCTGCCATTTGGGATGAAACACCGCCGCGTGCTCCAGCCGCCAAAGCGGATCGGTCGGGATGTTTTCAAACTCGTAGGTCACCACGTCACACCCGCGCACGAACGCCTCCAGCTCCGCCAGCTCGGTGTACGGCGCATGCACGGCCAGCGCGCTCACCTCCGCCGCCGGCGAATCAGGCGAGGGCTCGAAAACGTGCACCCGATAGCCCAGCCGCTCCGCCGCATGGGCGAACATCCGGCCGAGCTGGCCGCCACCGAGGACACCGAGGGTTTTTCCGAGAGAGAGCATGGGCAAAAAAGGAAGACGGGGAATTACGCGAGGACGGAAGGACGCGGAAAGCGGCGCACAGTTCAAGCGGCTTGAGCGCCGCCGCCCCACCGCCGCCGCGCCGCCTTCACCTCACGGCAGGGTGGCCGCGAGCACGGTCTCGGTCTGCGCCGCGCGGAAGGCGTGCAGCGCCTCCCGGATCTTCGCATCCCCCCCGGCCAGGATCGCCGCGGCAAACAGGGCCGCGTTGATCGCCCCGGCCTTGCCGATCGCGAAGGTCGCCACCGGGATGCCGCCCGGCATCTGCACGATCGAGAGCAGACTGTCCTGCCCCTTCAGGCTGTGGCTCTCCACCGGTACCCCCAGCACCGGCAAGGCGGTAAACGCCGCCGTCATGCCCGGCAGATGCGCCGCCCCGCCCGCGCCCGCGATGATCACCCGCAGCCCCCGTCCCTCCGCGCCCTTCGCGTACTCCACCATTTTGTCCGGAGTACGATGCGCGCTCACCACGTCTCGCTCGTGCGGCACACCCAGCTTCGTGAGCGTGGCCACCGCATGCTGCATCGTCTCCCAATCGGAGCTGCTGCCCATGATCACACCGACAAGAGGTTTCGACATAAGGACCCGAGGATGCGCCGTCCACAGCCGGCGAAAAAAGCCTAAAATCGCCCCCGCCCCCTTCCCGGTCCGGCACCCGGACCCACGACCCGCGTTGACGAAAAGGCGCACCAATCCCAAAAGCCCCGGTCTCAACCCACACGCCACCCTTCCCCATGCACCTCCTCCGTCCTCTTCCCCTCGCCCTCGGCGCCGCGCTTCTCACCCTCAGCGGCTGCTCCACCGTCCCCCTCAGCCGCGACGGCGAGATGAGCGCCACCTACGTCGCCGGCGAATTCCGCATGCTCGTCAACGCCGACAACGCCCGCACCGTCGCCGCCACCGGCGAGGCCTTCAAACAACTCGGACTTTTTGAGGTCCGCCGCGAGGTCCGCACTTTTGACGCCGACCTCGCCGCCCGCACCCCCAAGGACGAGAAAATCCGCGTCTCCATCCGCGAAATCAACAGCCGCCAGACCGAGCTCGGCATCCGCGTCGATATCGTCGGCGACAAGCAGTTCTCCCGAAAACTCTAC
>JBILUB010000202.1:0-5005 GCA_044371245.1 Opitutaceae bacterium | reverse complement strand
ATGAGGGGGCTGTGGCGGAGGCTGGCGAGGATATCGGCGGCGGCCTCGGGGTCGCGGAAGGCGAGGGCGGCGGAGGCGTTGGCGGCGATGATGCGGGCGGTGGACTGGAGGGAGTCGGCGAGGCGGGAGCGGGCTTGGCCGAGGTGGTGGACGAAGAGGATGGCGCCGACAAAAATGAGCACGGTGCCGCTGACGAGAAAGGCGAACACGAGGACGTGTCGGCGAATCGAGGGGGCGCGGGCGCTCATGGCTGCTCGGGGGGCGTGCGATGGATGCGGGCGAGTGCGAGGAGGCGGGAGCTGATGCTGAGGCCGGAGAGGCGGGCGGCCTCGGGGGCGATGGCGAAGCGGAGGGCGGAATCTTCGCGGTAGAGGGACACGATGCCGCCGCGCTCGAGGAAGGAGGGCGCGTCGGAAACGGTGAGGACGGGGCGTTCGCCAAGGAGGGGCAGGGCTTCGCGGGAGGAGAGGTTTTCGAGCTGGGACTCGGCGGCGGCGTCGAAGAAGGCGACATGGATGCCTTCGAGGTCGCGGGGAACGCGGAGGCGGACGATGCGGAGGCGGTGGCCGCGGATGAGCTGGCGGTCGGCGAGGCGGATGAGCTCGTCTTCGAGGAGGCGGTTGCCGGACACGCCGACGACAAAGGGCTGGTCGGTGCCGGGGATGCCGGGGGGCCAGTCGGTGAAGCGGACGAAGTTGGCGAGGTAGGCGGCTTTGATGGTCTCGGCGGCGTAGGGCGCGGAGGCGGAGGCCGCGTCCTGGGCGAGGGCGGCGGGGGCGAGCGGGGACGAGGCGGCGAGGAGCGCGAGCGCCGAGGCCGCCGCGAGGGCGGATCGGACTGGGGGGGCGGAGCGGCGCATCAGAAGTCGAGCGTGGCGCGAAGCACGGCGGTGCGCGGTACGGACTCGATTTGGTCAAAATCCTTGGGCTCCGACCAGCGGTCGCCGGCGAGGTTGTAGACGGAGAGGGAGAGGTCCCAGCGGTGCCAGAGCTGGCTGGCGCGGACGGTGAGGTTGACGGTGGCGTAGTCGCCGGTGCTGCGGCCGGAGACGTCCTTGCGGTCGCCGACGTACTGGAGCTCGGCGGAGCCGCGCAGCCAGCGGCGGCCGAGGGGGGCGGAGGTGGCGAGTTTGAGCAGCTGGCGGGGGGCGTCGAAAACGGTGGAGCCGGTGGCGTCGTCGTAGGAGCGCTGGAGGGTGCCGGAGGCGCGGAGTTGCAGTCCGGAGGGGTAGTAGGCGGCGGCGCCGAGGGAGAAGCCTTCGGTGCGGTAGTCCTGGGCGTTGGCGTAGACGAAGGAGCCGGCTTGGTCGATGACGGTGATGAGGTCGCTGGACTCGATGTAGTAGCCGTGGCTTTCGAGGGACCAGACGGGGTTGAGGCGGTGTTCGGCGACGATCTCCCAGGTGCGGTTGATCTCGGGGCCGAGGGCGGGGTTGGGGGTGAAGTTGAGCTCGGCGGCGAAGCGTTCGTTCACGTTGGGGACGCGGAAGGATTCGCCGTAGAGAAACTTGAGGGTGGTGGAGGTGCCGGCGTCCCAGATGAGGCCGAGGCGGGGGGTGAAGCGTTGCTGGTCGAAGTCGTAGTGGTCGTAGCGGCCGCCGAGGGAGGCGCGGAGGGTGGGGGTGAATTCGTAGTCGAGCTGCGCGTAGGGGCTGAAGTAGCTGGATTTTTCCCGGACGGGTACTTCGTCGATGTTGAGGGTGAGGTTGTCGCGGCCGATGTCCTGGCGGAGGTTCATCTGGGTCTCGAGGCCGACGGCGAGGGTGTGTTTTTCTTCGAGGGTGACTTGCCAGCGGATGCTGCCGTTTAGGGAGAGGCTGTCGGCGTAGGGGCGGAGTTGGTGGAAGATGCCGCCGTCCTGGCGGGGGGTAAAGAGGCCTTCGTAGTGGTAGTGGTCGATGGCGGCGGTGGCGCCGAGGGTGGAGTCGGGGGTGGGCTTGCCTTCGAGGCGGACGAGGGCGTAGGCGCGTTCGTCGATGCCGAAGGCAGGGGTGTCGTTGGTGGTGCCGTAGACGGCGGGAAGGACGTCTTTGTCGCGGCGGACGTAGGCGGCCTCGGTCTGGATGCCGCGCCAGGAGACGTGGGCGTAGGCTTGGCCGACGGAGAGGTCGTCGCGATCGCGGGCGGTGCGGGCGGTGTAGGAGGGGTCGATGGCGCGCCAGGCGTCGGGCAGGTCGAAGTCGGATTCGCCTCTGGAGTCGAGGGCGGTGGCGGAGACGAGGTACTCGATGCCGCCGGAGCTGCGGTCGCCGGCGGTGACGCGGCCTTTGAGGGAGGGCTCGGTGCCGACGGAGAGGCTGGTCTGGGGGCCGGCGAGGTCGCGGCCGCGTTTGGGGATGACGTTGACGGCGCCGTAGAAGGCGTTGCTGCCGTAGATGGAGGAGCCGGGGCCGCGGATGATCTCGATGCGGTCGACGAGTTCGAGGTCGAGGATGAACTCGGTGCCGACGGAGCCTTGTTGGTAGATGGAGTCGTTCATCCGGTGCCCGTTGACGAGCACGAGGGTGCGGGAGTTGTAGTCGAAGGGGCGGGTGAAGCCGCGGTTGCCGACGTAGTCGTAGAAGCGGTCGTGGCGGATGTGGAAGCCCGAGGCGGCACGGAGGGCGTCGGCGAGGGTGCGCCAGCCGTAGTTGCGGATGTCGGCGGCGGTGAAAACGGTGACCCCGGCGGGTGCGCGGCGGATGGATTGTTCGTATTTGGAAACGCCGGAGACGGATTCGACGGGCAGCTCCATGAGTTGCTCGAGGGGGAGGTCGGCCAGTTCGGCGGCGGAGGCGGCGGGCGGGGGGGCGGTCTGGGCCCGGGCGATCGCGGCGGCGCCGACGATCAGCAGGAGGATGCGATGGGCGACCGGGGATGCGGGGCGGGCGGCAGGCGCGGGCATGGGGCTATGGGTGGTGGAATCGGGGCGGGGGAATAGCGTAAGAAGCGACGGCTGGGAGGCCTAGAGAGCTCGGGCTCCGCTGCCAACTCGGAAGCAAGGGGAAAACACCCCAGAGGCGAGCGGGCCTTTTTGGGCTTCCGGCGGGGCCTGGCTTCGGGTCTGGTGGGGGTCTTTTCCCGCGTCGCATCGCCCGTTTCCCCACTCGCCCGCCATGTTTGGTCTCTTTTCATCCCAGCACCAGAAGACCCGTCGTCTCGCCGCCGATTGGCTGGAGTTGGCGGACAAGGTGCGGCAGTACCGGCGTGATTTGCTGAATGCGGCGGAGGCGGAGGAGTTGAGCGGGGCGACGGCGCAGGTGAGGGATCTGCTGCGGGAGAAGGCGGACACGGCCAGGCTGAAGCTGGGCATCGACAATCTGGAGCGGGTGCTGCGCCGGCACGGGGGTGCGCACTATCCGAAATCCGGGATGGCGGAGAACGTGGAGTTTTTCCTGGTGGCGGCGATCGTGATCCTGGGGTTGCGCGCCTTTTACGTGCAGCCGTTCAAGATCCCGACCAACTCGATGTGGCCGTCGTATTTCGGGATGACGGGCGAGGTCTTCGCCACGCAGGCGGAGGAGCCGTCGAGGCTGGAGCAGGCGGGGCGGCTGGCGCTGCTGGGCGCGACGTCCCGGCGTATCGACGCTCCGGATACCGGCGAGGTGCTGATACCGCTGGGCGGCGGCGAGCGGGGCGTCGCGGCCTACGCCGAGGTGAAGGGGCGTTCCTGGCTGGTGCTGCCGACCGTGCTGCGGGAGTATCGGCTGGTCGTCGGGGGCGGGGAGCGGAGATGGCGGGTGCCGTCCGACTTCGACATGGACTGGGTGTTGCGGGACGCGTTTTTCCCGGGGGACAAGCGCAGTCTGCCGGAGATCGTGAACGGGGAGCGGATCGCGGGGCGTCTGGTGGAGGGCTCGGTCGCCACGCCGGCCGGCCCGCAACGGGTCTATCTGCTGCGCACGGGACGGCAGGTGCGGGCCGGGGAGCGGGCGCTGGCCTTTGACGTCCTCACGGGCGACCAGCTTTTTGTGGATCGGGTGAGCTACCATTTCCGGCGGCCGCGGGTGGGCGAGGGTTTTGTGTTTCGCACGGGCCGGATCCCGGATCTGGCGCGGATGGGCGGGGATCAGTACTATATCAAGCGGTTGGTGGGCGTGCCGGGGGACGAGCTGCGGATCGAGCGTCCGGTGTTGCTGCGGAATGGGGCGCCGATCACGGGGGCGCCGGCTTTCGGGCTGAATGCGCGGGAGGAGGAGGGCTATTCGGGGTACCGTTCGCCGGGTTTCGATCCGCGTTATCCGGCGGCGGTGCTGCGGCCGGGCGAGACCTATGTGGTGCCGGAGGATCGCTATCTGGCGTTGGGGGACAACTCGGCGAACAGTCTCGACAGCCGCTACTGGGGCACGGTGCCGGCGGGTGACGCGGTGGGGCGGCCGCTTTTCATCTACTACCCGTTCACCCGGCGCTGGGGTCCGGCGCCGTAGGGTCCGGTGTAGGGTGCAAACGGATACGGTGGGCGCGAGGAGACGACGACGCGGCCGGGCGCCCGCTACGGGGCGACGGGTCTGGTGAGCAACGCGGTGTTGAGGCCGGGCAGGCGTTCGGAGAACTCGGCCGCGGGGTCGGCCTGGCGGAGGGCGCGCTGGACCATGCCCATCTTGGCGTCGAGGTTGTCGATCATGCTGACAAAAACGGCCTCGGGGGTGGCGGCGTAGACGGCGGCGCCCCACTCGGGCTCGCCTTGGTGGCTGAGGATGATGTGTTCGAGGCGTTCGAGGCGGTCGGGGTCGAGGCGGGCTTTGATGCCGTGTTTGCGGGCGAGTTGGTAGCCGAGCACGACGTGCCCTTGGAGGATGCCGCGGCGGGAGCGTCGGGTGGCGAGGGTGCCTTCGTACTCGATGGTCTTGCCGGTGTCGTGGAGGAGGATGCCGGCGATGGCGAGGTCGGCTTCCACCTGGGGGTAGAGGGGGAGGAGGGCACGGCAGGCGCGGGCCATGTGCAGGGTGTGTTCGAGCAGGCCGTGCCGGTAGGCGTGGTGCATGGCGACGGCGGCGGGCGAGTAGCGGAAGACCTCCCCGATCTCC
>JBILUB010000321.1:0-3600 GCA_044371245.1 Opitutaceae bacterium | reverse complement strand
CCCGCTCCAGCTCTCCGGAATCGCGATTGGGTCCGATAAAGAGCAGGTCGTACCCGCGCTGACGGCAGGCATTGTCCACGCCTGCGACGTACTTTGCCCAAAAGCCGTTCGCCAGCCGCCGATGCGCCTCCTCCCCCAGCACCAAACCGAGCGTGTAGGAGGTTTTTAAGTGCAGACTCTGCGCGTGGTAGTTCGGCACGTAGCCGATGCGCTTCGCCACCTCTTGGATCAGCTCGCGGGTCTTGGCCGAGACGCGAATCGTGCTGGGCCGGTTGTTTAAAACCACCGACACCGCCCCGACCGAGCATCCCGAGGCCTCGGCCACGTCCTTCAGGGTGACTTTTTTATCACGCATGAGACCCTTCTGATAAACAATTTCATCACGGGCAATTCCCGCCCGCGTGTTCCCTCCGCCCCGGCCGCATTTTTTCAGCGTCGCGCCGAGGCCTGCGCGGAGCGATGAGCGGCCCGCAACCCGGCGAAGAGGAATCGCAGACGCGCATCGGAGAGCCCGGCCCCGAAACGCACCCGCTCGCGGCCGGCGAGGAGGATCGCCTGCCCCTGGGCACCCGGACGGCTCGGGGCGGCGCTTTAGATCGAAACCCGCTCGAAATCCGAAAGCTCCACCCGCCGGCGCCACCCCAGCGGTCCCACGCCGGTGAAAATCTCCGCCCGGGTACCACGCAGGCGCAACTCCACCCGACCGGCCGTGGCCATCGCGGCCAACGAGGTGAGCACGATCGTGCCGACCAAAAATGGGAGTCCGAAGAAAAAGAGCAGGGGATTAAAAGTGCCGGAGGCGATCTGTGTCCCGTAGAGCCCCCCCATCGAGCCACCGCCCCACACCAGGGTGAAGGGCACGAGCATGAAGGCCACGGGGTGGCGCGTGGTGGCGCCGTAAACATCCTCCCCCATCCCGGCACGATGCCAGGCGCCCGCCGGGGGCGGGTGCCCAGTCTGCCATTCTTCCGGGCTCTCGGGATCCAGGGCGGAGGGTCGCGAGAGCTCTCCGCAGGCCCGACAAAGCGCGAGATCGGTTTGCAGGTTTATCTGCTCCGGCTCGAGCGGGCGTGCACAGGCGGGACAATACAGTTTCATGACGAGTGGGGGGCTCGGGATTGGGGGAGAAGGATCTCGCGCAGGGCGGCGAGGAGATACTCGCGTCGCGCCTCAGTGAGGTGGCCGCCGAAGCGCAGGTCCTTCGCGCCTTCGCAGCGGATCACCAGTTCCGGTCGCGTGCCGCCATCGTCGTCCCCCCTCGAGGGCGACTCCACGATCTCGACCGCTCTCACGGCCACGGGGTCGAAGCGGCGGCTTCGCCCCAGCCGGCCCACGCCGGAAAACAAGGTCGCGCCGGAAGGTCCGATCCTGATCTCGGTGCGGCCGGCCAGCGCGTGCAGGAAGCCCCAGCAAAAGTAGGCACCGACCCCGATAAACGGAGCGAGAAACAGCCACAAAAGCAGCAGGATGAGTAAGCCGGGCGACGCTCCGCCATCGTTCGAAAACTCGACCTTATCCAGGGGCGCGGGCAGGGGCCAACCCAAGGCCCGAAAGGTAGCCGTGCTTGTGAAGAGAACGAACACGCCAACGATGCCGTTCCAGAAAAGCGCCACTCCGAGGATGGCCAGCGCACCGATCGTCGAACGGTGACTGCACCCAAGCACCACGTGGCCGGCCTCGGTGCGCTGCCAGGCGCCCGCCGGCGCTTCACTTGCGGTCCTTCGTGCTTGGGCGGGCGAGACGGAGCCCATTTCGAAACGGGTTTCCGCGCTGAGCAAACGGGCGAGCGAGTGGCGGGCGGAGCAGGAGGGGCAAGTCGCGGAGTCGTCCGCGACGTTCACGAAGTCCGGGCTTATCACGCTGGCGCAGACCGGGCAGGGCGGTATCCGCATGCCGGCAGCCAAGGAGCATTTCGCCCGCGAGGCCATCCCCGGTTTTCCTGGATGACCGGGCAGGCCGGGCAGGCCGGGTGGGCTGGGAGCGGCCGGCGCCGCCTACTTCGCCGGGGAGGGCGGCTTGTCGCCCGGAGCTCCGGGGCCGAGTGCGCCCGAGGTTTTTTTCGCGATGTCCTCGTAGTCGAGGATCTGGTCCAGAACGATCGGCTTGTTCGCCGCCCGGAGCAGAAACCACTGGGGGATGAGGATGAGCAGGCCCGTGCCCATGAAGAAAAATCCAAAGGCCCAGGTGCGCACGCTCCACTTGTCGATGATCGTTTCCGGCCGCTCGGGGTCGTAGGCGATCATCAGCGGGTCGTTGATCGAGTGGATGGGACGCAGCGCCTGGCCGTAGTTTAGCTGGGCGGTGACCGTGTCCCCCTTCGGAGTCACGAAGCGCATGTAGTAGTAAAAGGTCGCGTTCCGCGTGGGATCCTCCGCCTCGGAAACGGCTTTGCGGGTGTCGTGTTTGACCGGTTCCTGTCCCGGCTTCACCTCGAGCACATAGGCTACCTTGGCCTCGGTGCTTTCGCCGAAAAGAAACAGCCGCGCGGGCTCGAGTTGCCAAAAGACTCCGAAGAGCGTGATCGCGGCCCCGAGCAGCACGGTGAGCAGTTTGCGCCGCCACATGCCAGGGGTGTAGGTCTGGGTGCCGTCGGGATGGGTGGTGACGGTCGGATCGGTGGAGAAGGTGGAGGGTGTGCTCATGGCTGGTCGGGGGGCTCAGGCTTTGGCGGCGGGGGTGGCGACGTTACCGTGCGCGGCGTCGTCCTCGATCTTGCCGCGCCGCTGAATCTTTCCGGCCTTCTCCGCACGGATCAGGTACATGGCGATGAGAATCGCGATGATATCGGTGCCGGCCATGAGCAGGTAACTGGAGAAGTAGTCGACCTTGTGGGGGCGATAGTGGGCGTCGGGGAAGGCGCGTAAGAGGGTGTTGCGATCACCCGCGAGCACGTCGGCCGAGGCCGAAACGAGACGGTAGGCGGAGCGGAAGGCGAGGTCCGGATCGGCGCTGGCGGCCACGAGCAGGCGGACCCGATCCGCCAGTTCGCGATCTTCATCCGGCACGGCGGGCAAGTCAGCCGGCACCAGGCCGGACACCTGCACTCGGGTGGGCGAGGCGGGGTCGGTGGTAAACTCGAAGGCGGCGTCGGGCCAGTTGAGCTTGAGCGCGAGCTGATCGACGAAGCCGGCGAGCTTGTCGGCGGGCACCGGGTACGCGGTCTCTCCCACGAAGGTCACCCGCCCGTCGGCAAAGCGCACCTCGGTGACGCCCTGCGCGATGTCGGCCAATTCGCCGCTCAACGACTCGCGCAGGAAATCGCGGAATTCAGCGGCGCGGGCTGATTGCTCCGCTCGCAGGCCGGCGAGCGAGGCGTTCAGCTCGTCCTTGCGGGTCTGCAGCTCCGCGGGGGCGGCTTGCCCGCGGATCCGGGCCGAATCGATCTCGCGCTGGAGGTCGGTCAGGCTCGCGCTCGCGTCCTCGATCTTGGTCTGGAGTTTCTCCGCCTCTTCATCGCGCACGCGGATCGCCCAGGGGCGCCCGTCCTCATCGCGCAGGCCAAAGGGTTTGTGCAGATCGACCCAGATTTCGCGACCGGTTTTCGTTTCCCAGTCTTTCGCCAGGGTCTCTAGTCGTTGCTCGTTTTGGGGCTGGGCAAAG
>JBILUB010000201.1:0-5024 GCA_044371245.1 Opitutaceae bacterium | reverse complement strand
CCATCCCGGCCCCCTCCCCACCGCCCCCCCGCCCATGCGCCTGCCTCGTCGCCCCCTCCTCGTACTCGGTGCCGCCTGCACCCTGGTCGTTTCCCTCAGTGGCCAAACCGTCCGAGTGCTCAGCGTGAGCGGCGAAGCCACCCTTCAGGCTCCCGGCGAAAGCGCTCCTCGCCCCGTGCAAAAAGGCGACACCATCATCGTGGGCACGCGCATCATCACCGGACCCGCGGCCCGCGTGATCCTCACCCCACTGCCCGGGGTCAACTCGATCATCGCCCCCGACTCGGAAGTGGTCATCGAGCGCGCCTCGGTCACCCCGCCCGAGGGCGATCGCGCGGCCCGCCACTCCGCGGTGCTCGACCTGCGCACCGGCGCCGTCACGACCGATCTCCGCCGCGAGGAAAACGTCGAGCTGGACTACGGCGTGCGAACCGCCCGCGGCCTCGCCGGCGCCCGCGGCACCACCTACACGGTCGGCATCAACACCGCGGGCATCCAGACCATCGTCGTCGCCGACGGCGTCATTTCGCTCCTCCTCGCCGACGGTCGCAGCATCTCCCTCGTGCCCGGCCAGGTTTCCATCACCCGGCCGGATGGCGGCACCGAGACCGTGCTCCGCGCCTCGGAGCTTTCCACCGGCGATCAGGCCCTCGCGGACAACTGGGTCGAGACCACCCTCGACGGCCTGGCCGAAGCGGTTGAGCAAGGGATCGACATCGACCCCGCCGCCCTCGATGACGCCGTGCGCGCCGCCACCGGGCTCGGCGTCGACATCGCCCCCGCCACCCAAAACCGCCTCGAACGAGCCCGCGATCGCTTGCTCGAACGCCGCGAAGCCCGCCTCGAGCAGGGCTCCCGCCTCTCCGAGGGCGATGGCAACCGGCCCCCGATCAGCGAGCTACAAGGCACGGCCGGCTTCGACCTCCTCGCCTTCCTCGCCACCCTGCCCCCCGAGCGCCGCGCCGCCTTCGCGCTCCTCCCCGCTCCCGCGCGCCGCGACCTCGGGGACTACCTCGGCCGGCTGGCCGAGACCGAGGCCCGCGTCGCCGCGATCAACTACGCCCTCGACCTCGAACCGACCGAACAACTCCCCGTGTTTCTCAATCGCGACGACGCCGTGCGCGACCTGCTCGTCGCCCGCAGCGAGGACCCCGCGCTCCAGCAGTTCGCCTACCAACGCGTCGGCGAGGAGAACCGCGCGCGCCCCGCGATCGCCGTTCGCTACTACGCCACGCTGCCCCCGCCACAGCGCGGCTCCTACGAATCCCTCGACCTCGACCTGCAAGTCGCCCTCGCCGCCTCCACCGATCCCCGCCTCGCCGAGTACGCCCTCGGCGGCACCGAGGGCCAGACCCGGCCCCGGGAGCAGATCCGCTTCTTGATCGGCCTCCCCGCCGCCAGGCGCGACGCCTACCTCGCCCTCCCGGACCAGCAGCAAAGCGACCTCGCCACCGCCGCCGACCCCGCGCTCACCACCTACGTGCTGGCCCCAGGCCGCGGCCCGACCGAAGCCACCTACGCCCTCGCCCTGACTCTCGCCCAGCGCTCCCTCTACCTCGGCTTCCCCCCGCTCGTGCAGCTCGCCCTGGCCGCGGCCCCGACCGACGGCGGACTCCAGACCTTCGCCTACGCCGTCAACCAACAAGGCGGCAACCTCAACTCCCACGCCACCATTCTCCTTTTCGCCGGCCTCGGCGAGGTCGACCGCGAGACCTACCTCACCCGGCCCATCAATCTGCGAGAACTGGCCACCACCGACCCCGTCTTCCGCGAGCGACTGCTCCGCAGCGATCCCATCACGCGGTCCCCCGTCTTCACCACCGCCACCCTCGAACACTCGCTCACCCTTCCGACGGTCACCGTCGCCGCCTACCTCGTACGCGCGCCCGACGTGCGAGACCTGCTCGCCGCCCTCGGCAAACCCGCCCTCACCACCGCGCTCCTCGACGGCCGCGCCTTCGAGCAGCCGCCCACCGACGGCGACCTGCGGCGAAACATCGGCGCGCTCCTCGCCCTCGCGCCGGAGAACCTCGCCCTTTTCGAGACCTTCGCCGGCGGCCCCACTTATCCGCGCCTCGAGGCCACCCCCGGCCCCTTCGACCACGGCGACCAGGCCTGGACCCGCACGCGCAACCACTGGCAGGCGCTCTCCGACACCGCCCGTGCCCGCGTGCTCGCCCTCGGAGCCGCCGAGGGACTCTTCGACTACGGCGCCGACTTCATCACGTCCGCCCTGCAGGACTACGACACCAGCCTCACCCTGACGCAGCGCGCCGCCGCCCTCGAAGCCGGCTGGGGCCGCTTCTTCGCCGACTACTTTGCGGAGGAAGGCATCCGCCCCCTCCTCGCCTCCGGCCCCACCTTCACCCCGGCCGCGCTGGCCGTGATCAAACAATTCCGCATCTCGCCCTACGCCTTCGGCAGCTTCGGCAACGGCAGCCCCGAAACACCGACCGACTCACCCGGCGGCTTCGACCCCCGCGCGCGCCTCGCCGCGCTCACCGCGCTCGATCCCGCGCAACGCGCCCTCCTTCGTCGCCTGCTCGGCGGCGACGAGATCATCCGTCTGAACAACTCCGGCTACATCGACGCCAACGACAACTTCGTCCTTCCCACCTACGAGCAGACCCTCGCCAACGCGCTCGCCTTCGCCCAGGACCTCGGCCCCGACCTGGACGCCATCGCCGCCCTCGGCCTCGGTGAGCACCTCTTCCGTGGTCCGGCCGACGCCACCCTCCTCGTTGGCCAGACCAGAAGCAACGCGCGCGATCGCCTCCTCTTCCTCCTCGACCTCTTCCGCACCCTCGACTCCGAGCAGCGCGAAATCGCGCTCGACCATCGGATATTTGCCAAGCTCTCCCTCGGCGATCCCTCGCTCGACACCGGCACGCTCCAGTCGACCCTCGCCACCCTCGCTTCGCTTTCGCCCCTGACCCGCGACTTTCTCGCGCATATCGCGGACGAACTGCCCACCTACGATTTGATCAACGGCGGCGAATTCTCCGGCTATTACCCCATCTCCGCGATCGACACCTTGCTCTCCGGGCTGAATCCGACCGAGTTCCAGACCTTGATCGAACTCGATCCCGGCGACTCCCTGCTCAAAGGCAACCCGGGCGACGGACGCCTGATCGAGCTCGGCACCCTGAAATCCGTCCTCGGCGCCATCGCCAGCCTCGACGACACCCAGCGCTCGACCCTCAACGAGCTCGGCATCACCTCCCGGGGAGGCTCCCGCCGCGGCCTTTTTGCCAGCGACCAGGAAGGACTCGCCCGCCTGCTTCAGGCCTACTCCGAGCTCCCCGGCGCCCTCCGCGTCGCCACCCGCCAGCTCCGACCTTTCGAGAGCGCATTCCGCGAACACGTCGGCCGCAGCTTCTTCTTCGCCGACGACGACGGCTTCGACCAGACGATCCAAAACGTGAGCTTCAACTCGCCGGGCGATCTCCACGTCGGGGCCGTGCGCCGCCTCTCGCTCTTTAGCGACAGCTTCTCCCAAGCCACCACCTTCTCGGTCCCCGCCGGCCGCGACATCTTCCTCCGCGCCTCCACCCTCGTCGATCTCGAGGGGGTCACCTTCGCCAACGGCGTGCGTGCGATCACCATCGAGGCCGCGACCCTGAACCTCGCCAACCTCGACTTCCCCGAAGGCTCGGTCATCGCGCTCAACTCCAAGCTCGGCGGACTCGGCAGCGCCTCCCGCTACCCGAATTTCGACGGCAGCTCCCAGATCGGTCGCGTGAACTTCCTGCGCGACGTATCCTACGGCGGCGTGAACAACGTCATGTTCGACCAGGCATCCTTCGACCTCCGCTCCCGAGGCAACATCACGATCGGCACGCTTCAGAACCCCGCGACGCCCCCCACCTACACTCCTCCGCCGACCCCCTGATCGCGCCGCCCTCCCCGCCCCTCCCGAGCCCCTCGCACCCATGCGCCTCCACCTTCGCCTGCTCCCCGCCCTCGCCCCGCTCGCCGGCACCCTCGTCCTGGCCCAAACCGAGACCATCATCGACCGGGCCAACCAGCGCCCGCCCTCGCTCCCGACCGAAGCCGCGGCGCCCGCCGCCCCCGCCACACCGGGGGCGGACAGCGACGCCGGCGTGCAGCGCATCGCCGAGCCCCGCCGCCTCCCTTTCCGGCTCGACGTCGCCCTGGACCAGCAGCTCTACGTCGCGTCCAACGTCTTCCTGTCCCCCCGCGACAAGCCCGACAACGACACCGGCGCCCTGGTCTCCGTCTCCACCCTCTCCCTCGGGGCCGAGACCCTCCCGCTCGTCGTCGGCCGGGGCCGGCTCACCTGGTCGGCCGCCCTCCTCTGGCAGCGCACCCTCCACGGCCTCGCCACCTCGGACCCCTTGATCCAGGACCTCGACTTCGACAGCTGGTCCCTGCCCCTGGCCGCGACCTACCGCTGGGGGCGCGGCTGGGAGGCCAGCGCCGGCCTCACCATCGGCTCCGTCTACTCGATCGGCGACGCCCCCTCCCACGAACTGCTCTACCGCAGCCACAGCCCCGCCGTGTCGCTCCGGAAAACGCTCCGCCTCTCCGACGGCGCGCTCCTCTCCCTGGGAACAAGTATCAGCTACGCGGATACACAGGCGAGCCTGCACGAGGTGCCGGCCGGCCTCGCCTACCGTCAGGACAGAAACGACCGGCTGGACGCCTCCGCCTCCGTCTCCCTCTATCTCATGGACGGCCCCTGGAGCCTGAGCCCCGCGCTCCGCGTCTCCCACGGCCACTACCTGCATTGGGAGGAGGGCGGGCCGACCACCCAGGACCGGGCCCAGGATCGCGACGACCTCTTCGCCGGCGCCTCGCTCACCGCCGGCTACACCTTCGCCGACTGGGGCTCGGCCCGCCTCTTCGCCTCCTACGACCTGCGGAGCAGCTCGGGCGGCGTGGTCGACTACGACTACGCCGCGGGCTCCATCGGCCTGGGATGCAGCCTCGGCTTGCGTTTTTGACGACCGCCTCCCCCCGCGGCCCCGGCCGCACGGCGAGCATGGAGGCAGTGTCGCTCG
>JBILUB010000383.1:0-3088 GCA_044371245.1 Opitutaceae bacterium | reverse complement strand
AAAGCCGGCCCGAGATAGTCTGTCTACCGCCGCCCAAACCAAACGGCCCGCCCTGTCACCACGGGGCGGGCTGTTTTCTTTGCCGCTCTCGACCCCTGAAACCGGCCTCCGTAGTTGGCAGATGGATACGTCAAAATTTCACAGTGAATTTCACAGTTTTGGCCCTAAAAACTGTGAAATTTAACGAATCTCAACCAATCTCAACAGAACTCAAATCGCCGTAATACCTTTCTTTTTGAACAACTTAAGATAGAACGAAACTCGCCAAAAATCCCGTTTCTCTTTTAGAAGGCGGCTGCTCTATCCAGCTGAGCTACGGGCACCCTGGGAAGAGACGCCGCGAACAAGCCACGCCGACGGGCCCCGGACAAGGGCAAAGCCCTTTCGACTGCATCCACTCACCGCCCGACCGGCCCCGGCTGAAACCGGTCCGGGCCTCAGGAGCCCGGGGCGAGCCCGCGTTCGCTGGCCCGCGCAAACTCCAGCAAACGGCCAAACTCCCCCGTCCCGGCCTCCTCGTGCGCGGCGAGCTTCTCCAGCGCCTGCGAGCGATTGAGTCCGTCCCGGTAAAGGATGCGAAAGGCCCGGCGCACGCGCTCGATCTGCTCCGGCGAAAACCCCCGCCGCTCCAGGCCGACCTTGTTGTACGCGCGCACGACCGCCGGCGCTCCGTCAGCGATGAAAAAGGGCGGCAGATCGTGCACGAGTTTCGCGGTGGCAGAGAGCATCGCGTGCGCTCCGATGCGGCAAAACTGATGCACCCCGCCATAGCCCCCGATCACCACGTGATCCTCCACCGTCACGTGGCCGGCCAGCATCATCCCGTTGCTCGCCACGATGTGGCTGCCCAGCACGCAATCATGCGCGATGTGCCCGTAGGCGAGGAAGGTGTTGTCGTCACCCACCCGGGTGAAATCGCCGTCGTTCGTGGCGGCATGCACCGTGAAGTACTCGCGGAACACATTCCGCGCACCGATGCGCACCCCGGGACGGCCGCCCCGGTGCTTCAAATCCTGGGTTTTACCCCCGATGCAGGCATAGGGGAAGACCTCGCACGCTTCGCCCAGCCATGTGTCGCCCTCGACCGAGGCGTGGTGGTGGAGGCGACTACGCGCTCCGATGCGGACGCCGGGGCCGACGTAGCAGAGTGCGCCGATTTCTACATCCGCGCCCAACTCGGCGGCGGGATCAACAACAGCGGTGGGATGGACGAGGATCGGCATGCTTGCTCAGAAAACGAAAAAGGAAACGGGGCGGCGACGGGGATGGAGGCGGGGCGGAGGCGGCTCGCGGGAGTCGGGAGGGCCCGGGCCGACGCATCCACCCGAAGGCGTCATCTGGAGAAGGGCGGCGGCGCGATCAGCCCTCGACCTCGCTGTTGTCCAGGATCGCGAACATCAGCTCCCCCGAGGAGACGACCTGCCCGTCGACCGTGCAGGTCACCTCGGCGGTGGCCAGTTTGGTGCCACGGGTTTTGGTCAGCTTGGCGTTCAGGATCAACTGGTCGCCCGGGCGCACGGGTTTGCGGAACTTAACCTTGTCCGCGCTCATGAACAGCGAGGTCTTACCCTCGCTGCTGCCGCGCCTGAGCATGAGGATGCCGGCCGCCTGTGCCATGGCTTCCAGCTGCAGCACGCCGGGCATCACCGGATTCCCCGGGAAGTGCCCTTGGAAATACGGCTCGTTGACCGACACGTTCTTGATCGCGACCAGCGCATCGTCGCCGATGAACTCCATCACGCGATCCACCATCAGAAACGGATAACGATGCGGCAGGGTGTCGAGGATGCGGCGGATATCCAACTCGGTCTCCGTCGGCAGCACCATCGCCGGACGGGGCTTCTTTTTCGGCCCCTTCTTTTTCTCCGCCAGCTTCTCCGCCAGCGCCTTGGTCAACTCCGCGTTGATCGCGTGGCCCGGACGGGTGGCGATGATGTGGGCCTTGATCGGCAGTCCCAGCAGCGTGATGTCGCCGATGATATCCAGCATCTTGTGCCGCACGAACTCGTCTTTGAAACGCAGCCCCTCCTTCGAGAGGATCTTGTCTCCCTTGATCACCACCGCGCAGTCCAGCGAACCACCCTTGATCTTGCCCATTTTGATCAAGGCCTCGATGTCCTCGTAGACCGTAAAGGTGCGGGAGGCGGCGATCTGCGTCATGTAGACATCGGGGTCGATGCCCAGCGATAGGAACTGCGCGTGGATGCCACGGTCATCCGCCGAGGTGCAGGAGATTTTGAACCCGTCGTGCGGCAGGGCGATGATCGACGAGTTGCCCCGCTGGATGGAGACCGGCTCATCGAGCACGAAATACTCCCGCTCCTTGTCCTGCTCCACCGGATCGCCCTGCATGATCAGGTCGACGTAGGGCTTGGCGGAGCCGTCGAGAATGGGGGGTTCGGAGGCGTTCATCTCGATCACGCAATTGTCGATGCCGCACCCGTGCAGCGCGCTCAGAACATGCTCGACGGTGTGAACCTTCGCGTGGCCCTCCTGAATCGTGGTCTGCCGCACCAGGTCGCCCACCAGGTCGGCGCGGGGCTTGATCTCCGGAGCACCGTTCAAATCCACGCGGCGAAACAAGTAACCGGAGCCGGGCGCCGCCGGCTTCAGGGTGAGCGTGACGGTTTCGCCGGTGTGAAGGGCCTGGCCGGCAATAGTGACCTCGCGGGCGAGCGTGCGTTGTTTCATGGCGATTGCTTAAAGGGTCAGCGTGCCGGCGCGCCGGCGGTCGAGGCAAGCGCGTTGTCCGCCCGGGCCCGCCCCGCCGCGAGCAGGGCGCCGAGCAGGTCCGGCCGCGAAAGAATCGAGAGCGGAAAATGCGCGTGATCGTCCGTCGCCACCGTCGCACCCGGACGCGCCCGAGCCAGCAAACCGAGGTGACGGAAAGGCACCACGTCATCCCGGGCCCCATGGGTCAACAAGACCGGCACCGCCAGATCGAGCCCACGCAGCACCGCCGTCGCGTCGAACCTTTCCCGGGTGAGCACCAGGTAGATCCGCCGGTCCGCCGCGGCCGCGACCATGCTCGCCACCGTCCCCTCGAGCGCCAGTCCCGCGACCGGCCGCTGCCCCGCCAATTCGGCGG
>JBILUB010000200.1:0-5062 GCA_044371245.1 Opitutaceae bacterium | reverse complement strand
GTCGGCCGCGCGCTTCGTCCATGCCGCCAGCGACTCCAAACCCGCCGCCCAAGTTCCCGGCAGGGAGCCCGCACGAGCCCACGCGCCCAGGGGATCCGCGGTGAGCGATCCACGGAGCATTTCCCCGGACACGCCGCGCTCCTCCGCCAGGGCAAGATATCGATTCGCGAGGTCGGTCGCATCCGCGCCGGCGTCCAAATGGACCGGCAGCGCGGAGAGCTCCACTCCCTGCAACGCCGCGGCCAGCGCACCGGGCTCGGACAAGGGCAGCCCTTCCGGCCGTCCGGCCTCGCGCTTGATCAACACCACGGCATCCTGGCCGCGCATCAGATCAGCGCGCAGCCGCAGGTTGAATTCGACCCGGTCACTCGCCGGGATCTCCTGTGCGGTCTCCCATGGCCCCGAGACGTAGCCGCCGGGCTTGCTGCCGCGCAGAAAGGGGGACTCGCCCGGAGCACTGTCCAAGGCGGCGCGATGCTCCGGCCGGCCGTTCAGGTCGGCGCGGGTGTAGAGCGGCTTCAGCGTGATTCCCTCGAAGGTGCGGGTGAGCAGCTTCTTTTCGAAGGAAGCCCCTTTGAGTTCGAACTCCACGCCCTTGCGCCAGGCGGCCAGCGCCTGGTCGAGCGCCTGATCTTCGGACGGATTTGCTAATGCGGTTTTTGACATGGTGGGAAAGGTGAGATCGCGGCCCGATGCCTCGGTAGTGGCGCGGATAATACGCGATCGGATCGCGCTCGGCTGCGCGGATTTTGTGCAAGAAGCGCGGGTCTTTAACCAAAGCCCGCGAAGCGCATCCCGCGCGGATGGGCTATCGTGCTCCCGTCTTCACCGACCCTCCTACCCGCCATGATCACTCGCATCGACCATCTCGGCATCGCGGTCCGCTCCATCGAAGCCGCGCTCCCCTACTACGAAAAGGCCCTCGGCCTGAAATGCGCGCACCGCGAGGAGGTACCCTCGCAGTTGGTGCGCACCGCGTTTTTTGACGTCGGGGAGGTACATCTCGAGCTGCTCGAGCCCACTTCGCCGGACAGCCCGGTCGCCAAGTTCATCGAGAAAAGCGGCGAGGGCGTGCACCACGTGGCCTTCGCCACCACCGATATCACCGGCCAGCTGGGCCAGGCCTCCGCCGCGGGCGCACGCTTGATCCACGAGGTGCCCTTCGAAGGAGCGGCGGGCAAACTCGTCGCCTTTCTGCACCCGAAATCGTCCTTCGGCGTGCTGACCGAGTTTTGCTGCCCGAAAACCTGAAGCCCACGACGTATCCGCTCCGCTAGTACACACCTCAGTTTTTCCCCGCCATGCCAATATCACCCGAACTGCTCCAGAAACTCGCCGAACGGCGCCAGGCAGCGATGCTAGGAGGCGGCGCCGACAAACTCGCCGAACGCAAAAAGAAAGGCCTGATGAGCGCCCGCGAGCGCATCGCGGCCCTTTTTCAAGCCGGCACGTTCATGGAGTTCGGCATCCACGCGCAGCACGACTGCCACCACTTCGGCCTGCAGGATAAGACCATGCCCTGTGACGGTGTCGTCACCGGCGTGGGCTACATCGACGGTCGCCCCGTCGCGGCCTTCAGCCAGGATTTCACCGTCGGAGGCGGCGCGGTCGGCCGGATCCACGCCCAGAAAATCTGCGACCTCATGGAGTACGCCCAGCAGTCCGGCATCCCCGTCATCGGCATAAACGATTCCGGCGGAGCGCGCATCCAGGAGGGAGACGACTCGCTGTCGGGTTATGGTCAGGTGTTTTTCCACAACGTTTTGCTCTCGGGAGTCGTGCCTCAGATCTCCGTCATCGCCGGTCCCTGCGCGGGGGGCGCGGCCTACTCTCCCGCCCTCACCGACTTCATCATCATGACGAAGAAAAACGCCCAGATGTTCATCTGCGGCCCGGATGTGATCAAGGCGGCGACCGGCGCCACCGTCACGATGGACGAGGTCGGCAGCGCGACGGCGCACGCCACCGTATCCGGCAACATCCATTTCGTCGCCGAGGATGAGTCGGGCGCGCTCGCCCTCGCGCAGCGACTGCTCTCCTTTTTGCCGCCCAACAACGTCATGGATCCTCCGCATCGTCCGGCGGGCAACCTCACCCTCGATCGCGATGCGGCGATGAACGACTTGGTGCCCGCTGATCCGAAGGCTCCGCTCGACGTCTACCAGGTGATCAACCGCTTGGTGGATGGCGGCGATTTTCTGGAGGTTCAGAGGGACTGGGCGCGAAACATCGTGGTGGGCTTCGCTCGGATCCAGGGATTGGTCGTTGGAATCGTCGCCAACCAGCCCATGGTCAAGGCCGGCACGCTGGACATCGATTCTTCGGACAAGGGCGCGCGCTTCATCCGCTTCTGTAACTGCTTCAACATCCCCCTCGTCACCCTCGTCGATATCCCCGGATTCATGCCGGGACTGGCCCAGGAGCGTGGGGGCATCATCCGCCACGGCGCAAAAATGCTTTTCGCCTACGCCGCCGCGACCGTGCCGAAGATCACCGTGATCATGCGCAAGAGCTACGGTGGCGCCTATCTCGCCATGTGCTCGAAGGACATGGGCGCCGACCTGGTCTACGCCTGGCCCTGCGCCGAGATCGCGGTCATGGGTGCCGAAGGTGCGGTGAAGGTACTCTTCAAACGGGAGATCGCGGCCGCCGAGGATCCGAAAAAGAAAGAGGCCGAGCTCGCCGCCGACTATCGGGAGAAGTTCGCCTCTCCCTACGAGGCCGCGAGCAAGGGCATGATCACGGATGTGATCGAGCCGGCGGAGACGCGGGCCATCGTGGCCCTCGGCCTGCGCAACACCCTCTCCAAGCGGGAAACCCGACCGCCCAAGAAACACGGCAACATCCCCCTCTGACGACTCCGCTCGCGCACCCGCCGACGGCCCCATCCATGCACGCTTCCCTCCCCTCGCCCGCACTCGCGGCTCTCGGCGAAAGCTTCGAAATCGGGCGGCCTCTCTTCGGCCATGTCGGCTTGGCCCTGCTCGCTGTGCTGGCGGGCGTCGCGGTGTTGCTGGGCGCGGTCGCCCTGCTGGGGCGCTGGTTGGCGACGACCCATCCCGAGCCCGCTCCCAGCCTCCCCGCAGCGACTCGGGCTCCGGAACGATTCCGTCCGCCCGAGATGGGGCCCGAGGTAGCCGGGGAGGTCGCTCCGATCGTGCTCGCGGCGGTCGCGCAGCTGTGGGGCGAAGCTGCCCGGGTGGTGAGTATCCGCCGGATCGCGACACCCGCTCCGCAGTCCGTCCCATCGGTTGAAGCTTTGATGCAACAGTGGTCCTACGAGGGCCGCCGCCAGATCTACACCTCCCACAAAGTCCGTTGAACCCGTTTTCCACCCATCCCTCTTCCCCATGAAAAAGCTCCGCGTTACCGTCGAAGGTAAGGTCTATGAAGTGATCGTCGAGATCCTCGATGAGCCCGGCGCGGCCGCCGCGGCACCAGCCACTCTGGCTGCGCCCTCCGGTCTCGCTCCGGTCACTCCTGCCCCGATCTCGCGTCCCTCCGCCCCTGCCGCGTCCGCCTCGGGCGACATCCCCAGCCCGCTTGCGGGCAAAGTCGTATCCATCGATGTCCAGGTGGGCCAGACGGTCGAGGAGGGCGCGCAACTCGCGACCGTCGAAGCAATGAAGATGAACACCTACATCTACGCGCCGCGGTCCGGCACCGTTGCCGCCATCCTCGTGACGCCTGGCGACGGGGTCGAGGAAGGCGCCGCTCTGCTCCGTCTCGGCTAGGCCGTGCCCACACCCCTTCGGCCGATCGAATCGCATCTGCGCGTGCACCCGCCGGCCCCACTCCCACCGCTTCGCCCCCTCGCCCATGAAAGCCGCCTTTGAGATCGCGTTCACCATCTACGGTATCGCCGCCGTTATCGCCCTGCTCGTGGCCGCCTTGATCCAGGGCCTGACCAAACTCCTGCGCCGCTTCTCGCGCTAGATTACCCGACGCCGCGGCTCGCCACGAATCCATCCCGATGAACAACTTTCACCTGCTCGATTTGTTCCAGGGGATCAGCACCCTGATTCAGGCTGAGCCCGCGATTCTTTTCGGGCGCCTCGGCCTCATCATCCTCGGCGGTATTCTGGTCTACTACGGGAAAAAAGGGGTGCTCGAGCCGCTCCTGATGATCCCGATGGGCTTCGGCATGATCGCGGTCAACGCCGGCGTGCTCTTTCTCGATCCGGTGACCGCCGGGCATGTCGTCGGTGGCGGCGCGGTTCACCCCGACCCTGCGATCGCGTCCGCGCTCGCGACCGAGGCCGCGGCCGGCCAGGCGCCGGGCACGCTCTTCATGGCCCCGCTGGTGGAAAAAACCGATAGCCTGATCTATCTGATGCAGGTCGATTTCCTGCAGCCGGTCTACACCTTCGCCTTCAGCAACGGCCTGATCGCTTGTTTCGTCTTCATGGGCATCGGGGTGCTCCTCGATGTCGGCTTCGTGCTCGCCCGACCCTTTCTCAGCATGTTTCTGGCGCTTTCGGCCGAGCTCGGGACCGTGCTGACTTTCCCGATCGCGGTCGCCCTCGGTCTCGATTACCGAGAGGCCGCCTCGATCGCTATGGTCGGTGGTGCGGATGGGCCGATGGTGCTCTTCACTTCATTGACCCTGGCGAAACACCTTTTTGTACCGATCACGGTCGTCGCTTATCTCTATCTCGGCCTCACCTACGGAGCTTATCCCTACCTCATTCGGTTTCTCGTACCCGCAAAACTCCGCGGCCTGAAGATGCCCACCAAGACCGCGATCAAGGTCACCTCCGGCGAAAAACTGGCCTTCGCGGTCGTCGGCTGCGCGGTGCTTTGCCTCCTTTTCCCCTCCGCTGCCCCGCTCTTCCTCAGTCTCTTCGTTGGCGTGGCAGTTCGCGAAGCGGGCCTGAAGTATTTCATGGCCGTGATCGAGGGTCCCTTGCTCTACGGAGCCACGCTTTTCCTCGGCTTGCTGCTCGGTGTGCTCTGCGAGGCCTCCACCATCCTCGACCCCAAGGTGCTTATCCTGCTCCTGCTCGGGGTGCTCGCCCTCCTGCTCTCGGCCGTCGGCGGCATCCTCGGCGGCTACGTCGCG
>JBILUB010000199.1:0-5071 GCA_044371245.1 Opitutaceae bacterium | reverse complement strand
CGATTGGTCGCGTCCTGTCCGGCACGCTCTCGCCGCTGTTGAACGAGGCAATCGGTTCAGCGCTGGTCAACAAATCCTCGGCGGATGGGGCCTTGGGGGTAGAGATACGGGGGGCCGCGATCGCACTGCTTCCCGTGAAGCCGCCTTTCGTGCCGCTGCGAGCAGCGGTCGGCTAGAGCGCTCCGAACACGCTTCCCCCCATTTCTTACCGAAGTCACTTTCGCGTCTCAAATCCATGAGCACTATTCCCGCCGAACTCCGCTACGCCAAGTCCCACGAATGGATCCGACTCGCCGCCGATGGCACCGCCCTCGTCGGGATCACGGACTACGCCCAGGCCAGTTTGGGTGATATCACGTTTGTGCAGTTGCCCAGAGTCGGGAGCGCGATCGAGGCGGGCGCGACCTTCGGCGTGGTCGAATCGGTCAAAGCGGCCTCCGATCTTTACGCGCCAGTGGGATGTGTGGTGCTGGAGGTGAATGCCGCCCTCGATGCCGCTCCTGAGATCCTCAACCGGGATCCCTATGGTGAGGGATGGATGTTGAAGGTGCGCCTGAGTGAGCCTGTGTCCGACACGCTGCTTGATGCGGCGGGTTACGCGGCCCACGTCGGCTGAGTGCATCAAGGCCCTTCGTCGGAGGGCTGGACAGGAGCGGCTCCGGATTTTTTCCGGTCCGGAGCTTGCGAAGCGCTCGGGGGCGCGCCCCAGTCCTCGGCATGAAGTTTGTCCCCCTCCGCCTTTCGCTCGCGGCGGTCTTGCTCGGATTTTCGGCGTGTCGCCCCGCGGCAAATGCCCCGGCTACGGGCGGTCCCTCGGCTCGCGCTCCCCAGCGAGTGGAATTCGTGGAGTTGGTGCGCGAGGACTTATCCGAGACTCTGGAGGTGGTCGGCACCCTTGAGGCGAATGAGTCGATTTCGATTCAGCCTGAGCTGGCCGGCATCGTCCGGGAGATCGCGTTTGAAGAGGGGCAGCGGGTGAAGAAGGGTGCGTTGTTGGCCCGTCTGGACGATGCTGAGCTGAGGGCGCAGGTCGCCGAGGCGGAGGCGCGTACCGAGCTGACTCGTATCCAGAGGGAACGGGCCGAGGCGCTCGGGCGTGATCGCAGCATCGCGCAGGCGGAGTTGGACCAGGCGCGGCTCGAGGAGCGTGCTTCGATCGCGGCGCTTGAGCTCTTGCGCGTGCGGCTGGAGCGGACGCGGATCGTGGCGCCGACGGACGGGGTGCTAGGGGCGAGGCGTCTCTCGGTCGGAGACTATGCCACTCCGACCTCGACGCTCACGACGCTCGACGATTTGTCCGCGTTAAAGGTCGGTTTCCGGGTGCCGGAGCGGAGCGCGCCCATGGTGAGGCCGGGCACTAGGGTGACGCTGCGCGTGCGCTTGGGGACGGAAACCGAGCCGGTCAGGGCTGAGGGGGAGGTGTTTTTTGTTAGTCCGGGGATCGATCCGGCACTGCGTGCGAGCGAGGCCAAGGCGATTTTGCGTGAGGTGCCTCCGGGTTTGAAGCCGGGGATGTTCGCGGGGGTGCGAATCCTGCTCTCGACTCGGGAGGGGGTGTTGGTGGCGCCGGAGGCGGCCTTGCTGGCGGGGGCGGCCGGAGTGCAGTTGATCGCGGTCGATGACAAGGAGGGCAAGGCGTCGGCGCGCTACGTGCGGGTCGAAACGGGTTTGCGGGTGGGCGCGCGGGTGGAGGTGCGGCCGGTGGAGGCGGGGGCGCTCGAGGAGGGGCAGCGCATCGTGGCCTCGGGAGTTGGGGCGTTGGTGCTTTTCCCCGGTGCTCCGCTCGACCCGGTGCCGGCATTTGTCGAAATGAGGCCCTTGGGGAGTGACGCGCGATGATCCTCTCCGACCTCTCCATCCGCCGGCCGGTGATCTGCATCGTCCTTTCGCTGCTGATCATGGTGGTCGGTCTGCTTTCGTTTCGCGGGCTGCCGGTGCGCGAGTATCCGGATATCGACGCGCCGGTGGTCTCGGTCGACACTCGCTACCGGGGCGCGGCCGCCGAGGTGGTGGAGACGCAGATCACGGACCCGCTCGAGGAGCAGTTGAGTGCGATTGATGGGGTGAGGTTGATGCGCTCGGACTCGTCGGAGGAGAGGTCCAGCATCACGCTGGAGTTTACGCTCGATCGGGATGTGGACTCGGCTGCAAACGATGTGCGTGACCGGGTGGGGCGGGCACTGGAAAGTCTGCCGAATGAGGTGGATGCGCCGGAGGTTTCGAAAGCCGATGCGGACGATGATCCGATCCTGGTGCTGTCATTCAACTCCCCCCGCTACTCGCGCCTCGAGTTGGCGGAGCTGGCGGACCGGGTGGCGGTACAGCGTCTGCAGACCATCCCCGGTGTGTCGCAGGTGGATTTGCGGGGTCCGCGCTACGCGATGCGTCTGTGGGTCGATGCGGAGAGACTCGCGGCACAGGCCTTGACGGTATCGGACGTGGAGGCGGCTCTGCGCACGCAAAATATCGATGTGCCGAGCGGTCGTATCGAGTCGCGCACCCGGGAGTTTCCCGTGCGCTTGGAGGGGCGTTTGAACGAGGTGTCGGACTACGAGAATCTGGTCGTGGCGATTCGGGACGGACATCAGGTGAAGTTTCGCGATATCGGGCGGGTCGAGCTGGGTTCAAATGACTATCGCAGCGACAACCGCTTCACCGGTCGAAACACCGTGGGGGTTCGGGTGCTTCGACAGTCGCAGGCCAACTTGCTCGAGGTGGCGTCAGCGGTGAAGGCGATGGTACCGGAGATCCGCCGCAATCTGCCCGAGGATGTGAACGTGGACATGGCCTATGATACGAGCGTGTTCGTGGCCCGCTCGGTCAGTGAGGTGTACGAGACGCTGTTGATCGCGGGGGTCTTGGTGGTGTTGACGATTTTTGTCTTTTTGCGGGATTGGCGGGCGACGGTGGTCCCGCTGCTGGCGATCCCGGTTTCGCTGATCGGTGCGTTCGCGGTGATGTCATGGTTTGGTTTCAGCATCAATCTGCTGACGCTGCTCGCTCTGGTGCTGGCGGTCGGGCTGGTGGTGGATGACGCGATCGTGATGTTGGAAAACATCTATCGCCGAATCGAGGAAGGGGAGGAGCCGGTGCGGGCGGCGGTGTTTGGCGCCCGGCAGATGGCGTTTGCGGTGATCGCGACCACGTTGGTGTTGGTGGCGGTTTTCGTGCCGGTGGCCTTTCAGAAGGGGAACACGGGACGCTTGTTTTTTGAGTTTGGCATCACCTTGGCCATCGCGGTTTCGGTCTCCAGCCTGGTGGCGCTGACGCTTACCCCGATGCTCTGCTCGCGATTGCTGAGGGTGGCACGGGATGCGGGAGGCAAGGCGCGGCATGGATGGTTTTACGAAAAGACCGAGCCCGCTTTCGAGCGGCTGAACGCCGGCTTCGCGCGTGCCCTGGGAGCGGCGTCCGGACGGCGCGTTTTGGTGCTCGGAGTGGCGCTGCTGTTCACGGTGGGCGGGCTCTTCACCTACACTCGGCTGCAGCGCGAGCTCACACCGGAGGAGGACCGAGGTTTGTTCCGGTTGATCATGAATTTCCCGCTGGGCTCCAGTCCGATCTACGCGTCGGCGTATGCGGGCGAGGTGGAAAAGGTGCTGGCGGAAACTCCCGAGGTGGAGCGGTGGTTCCGCAGCACGGGTGGCGGCTTTAGCGGAGGGGCGAGCCGGGGTTTCGCGTTTGTAAGTTTAAAGCCTTGGGAGGAACGGGAGCGCTCGACCCAGGAAGTGATTCGCGAGCTGCGGGCGAAGTTGCGGGCGAACACCGGGGGGCTGATGATCGTCTCTCCGGTGCGGCCGCTCGGGGGGAGGCGGAGCGGCGCGGGTGGCGTGCAGTTGGTGTTGCAGGGGTCCGACTATGGGCAACTGCGCGTCACGGCCGATCGATTTGTGGAGGAGTTGCGCGGCAGCACGGTCCTCGGACAGATCCGGGTGGAGCCGCAACCGAACAAGCCGCAGCTGGATGTTTCGATCGACCGGGCGCGGGCGGCCGATCTCGGAGTGCCGGTGGCGGAGATAGCCAGCACGTTGGAGTCGCTTTTCGGCGGGCGGCAGGTCACGCGTTTCCGCCGGGCCGCGGAGGAGTACGATGTGATCGTGCAGATGGCGGAGGAGAACAGGCTGCAGCCTTCCGATCTCGCGGCGATTTATGTGAGGGGCCGGGAGGGGAGGCTGGTGCAGTTGAGCAATCTGGTCGACGTGCGCGAGTCGGCGGTGCCGGAGGCGTTCCCGCATCTGGACCGTCAACGCTCGATCACGATCAGTGGGCAACTCGCGCCGGGTCGTACGCAGGGGGACGGGGTGTCGGCGTTTGAGGCGGTGGCGGAGCGCATCTTGCCGGATGATGTGCGGACGGCATGGGAGGGGGAGACGCGGGAGTTTGTGGAGAGCTCGGGCGATGCCTGGGTGTTGTTCGGGCTCGCGTTGCTCTTCACCTTTCTGGTGCTCGCAGCGCAGTTCGAGTCTTGGGTGCACCCGGTCACGATCTTCACGGGCGTGTTCATCGCGATCGCCGGAGGGGTTTTGGTGCTATACCTGAGTCGGTTTTGGGGACAGCCGCTGACCGACAATCTTTTCTCCCGCTTCGGCTTGATCATGTTGATCGGTCTGGTGGCGAAGAACGGGATCTTGATCGTGGAGTTCGCCAACCAGCTACAGATCGAGGGCCGGGACGCGGCCCGGGCCGCGTTCGAGGCGGCGACTTTGAGGTTTCGGCCGATCTTGATGACCTCGATTTCGACGATTCTGGGCGCTCTGCCTCTCGCGCTGGCGAGCGGTGCGGGGGCGGAGTCCCGCAATCCGCTGGGCTTGGTGATCGTGGGCGGGCTGGGTCTGGCGACCTTGATCACACTGTTCGTGATCCCGATGGTTTATGTGCTGATGGATAGGGCCTGTGTAAAACTGACCGGGCATGGCAGTGCCAGGGGTTTGAAGCGGGCGGATGAGATCGGCCGCGAGGTGGCGCAGGCGGAGCGGGAGATGGCGGCGGTCTGACCCAGTCCGCCCGACGTGCCGCCTGAATGATTGCCGCGTAAGGGCTAGACCGACATTTTCACCGATATGAATCGTCG
>JBILUB010000198.1:0-5085 GCA_044371245.1 Opitutaceae bacterium | reverse complement strand
GCGTGCGGCCGCCCTCCTCGTACTCGAGATAGACCAGGCCCGGCCGGAGCGTGCCGGAGCCCGTCAGCGCGGGCACGAGGGAGCGCCCGTCGGAAGCGGCGGGAGCAGGCAGGCCGGCCAGCTCGGCAAAGGTGGCCAGCCAGTCGTGAAACTGGGAGGGCTGGTGGTCCTGCCGCCCGGCGGGGATGCCCGCCGGCCAGCGGACGAGCGTAGGCATGCGCACGCCACCCTCGAGCACGTCGCGCTTGATCCCGTCGTAGGGGCCGAAGGTCTGGAAAAAGCGCGGATCAAAACGGCCCGCGTTGTCGAGCCCCTCGCCGTTCTGGGGGCCGTTGTCGGAGGTGAAAACGACGAGCGTGTTTTGGTCCAGGCCAAGGTCGGCGAGCAGGGTGAGCAGATCGTGGACGGCGTCGTCGAGGCGGCGCACCATGGTGGCGTGGCGCCGGGCGGTCTCCGGCCAGGGCACGCCGGCCCCGTCGGTGGCGGAGGCGTAGTCGGGGTGCAGCCCGGCGTCGCGGGTGCCGGTGGCGGTGTTGATCACCGGGGCGGTGTCGCCCAGCCACTGCACGCCGCCGAGCAGGCCCGCGCCGGGCGGGTAGTTGGAGGAGGCGGTGAGGTGCGACGTAGTGGGCACACGGATACCCGCGTGCGGCGCGGTGAGGGAGAGGTAGAGAAAAAAGGGCCGCGCGGGCGTGGCGGCGTGGTGGTCGACGATCCAGCGCTTGGCCCGGGCGGTCAGCAGATCGGTGGAGTAGGCGAGGGCCAGACGGTCGGAGATGTTGACCCGGTTTTCGTAGAAGGGGCGGCCGCTCTCCAGCGGGTAGTGGAAGTGGGCGTCCTCGTGGGCGAGATAACCGAAAAAATAGTCAAAGCCCCGGTTGAGCGGGTGGCCCGGCAGGCCGGTGCCGCCCTGCAGGCCCCACTTGCCGATCACGGCGGTGGCGTAGCCGGCCTCGCGGAGCACGCTGGCGACGGTGTGCTGGTCGGGCAGGACCTTGTCGAACTGGTTGTCGCGAATCGTGGCGTGGCCTTGGTGGCGCCCGGTGAGGAAAGAGGCGCGGGCCGGGGCGCAGACCGGGGCGGCCGTGTAGTGCCGCTGAAGGATGGCGCCTCCCGCCGCGAACTGGTCGAGACGCGGGGTCTGGTGGCGGCGGGCAGCCGGACGGGAATTTTGCCAAAGCACCCCGATATCACCCGGCCCGAGGTCGTCGCAGAGGATAAACACGATGTTCGGACGCGGCGCGGGCGGCGCCAGATCGGCAAGGGCGGCGAGGCCGCTCGCGGCCAGGGCGAGCAGGGCCGCGAATGGGCGAAGGAGCGCGAGGACCATGATCCCGCCATTAGCCCCAGTGCTGCCGCCCATGCCAAGGCCAAGCCGCGGGCGCGGGCTCCGCTCATCCTTCGGGCAACTCCAGCCAAAACGCGCTGCCACCCCGCGGCCCCGTTTCGACCCCCACGCTGCCGCCCATCCGCTCGATCGCCTTTTGCACGATCGCGAGGCCCAGTCCCGTGCCTTCGTAAAGCGAGTCCGGATGCAGGCGCTGGAAGAGTTGAAAAATCTTCGCCCGCTGTTCCGGCGCGATCCCGATCCCCTCGTCCTCCACCCACAACCTCACCCTCGCAGTCGCGAGATCCGATCCCGCCCCCTCGCGCTTCACCGCGCCCCGTAGCTCCGCCCGCACCCGCACCCGCGCCCGCTTGCCCGGCGCGACAAACTTCACCGCGTTCTCCAACAAATTGCTCAGGCATTGGCGAAAACTCGCCTCGTGTCCCAGCATCACCGGCAGGCCCGCCTCGACTTGAATCTCGGCCCGCTCCGCACTCCACCGCGCGTCCTCCGCCAGCAAGCCCCGCAGCACAGCGTCGACGTCGATCCGCGCCAGCTGGATCGGCTGGATCGCGATGCGGTTCAGACTCAGCACATCCTGGATCAACTCCTCCATCCGCGCCGCCGCCCGACTCAAACGGTGCAGATACTCCGCGCCCGCCCAGCTCTCCGTGCCCGGCGATTCCCACGCCAGCAAAACCAGGCCCTGGATCGCTCGCACCGGCGCGCGCAGATCATGCGCCAGGCTGTACGAGAAGGCCTCGAGCTGCTCGACCGAGGCACGCAGTTGCGCGGTGCGCTCCGCCACCGCCCCTTCCAGCTCCTCGGCCTCCGCCCGCAGCCGGGCCTCGGCCTTTTGCAGCTCCTGCTGGGCGAGCGTGCGTGCCGCGATCTCGGCCTGCAGCGCCGCGTTCGAGCTCTCGGCCTCGACCCGCAGCTCATGTTGACGCAAGGCGCCGATCAAAAGCGCCTCATTCATCGCCGCCACATCTCCGCTTTGTTCCGGCGGCGCGACGAAGCGCACGATCACTCCCGTCGACGGCACGGGGCCGTCCGCATCCGGCCGGAGGACATGGAGCCAGGCTCCTTCCGAATCGCTCTCGCCCGACCCCGCCAAACCCGCGTCCACCGGCGCCCGCGTCTGCCGGCCCGGCACCCGGGCCCGCAGCGCGGCCGGATAGTCGCTCCCTCGCAGCACCTGAGTCAGCGGCCGACCCAGCAAACGCTCCGCGCGCTCCCCGCTCAGCCGGCAAAACGCCGCATTGAGCCAACACACGCGGTTCTCCGCGCCCCAGACCTCGATCACGGGGATTTCGTCGGCGGGGGCCGGCGGGGGCGAGCGGCTCTCCGGCGGGATGCGTGCGTCCATGGCGTGAGGCGGAGGTCAGCCCTGCGCCCGCGGTTCCGGCGCGGCTTCCCAGCGGTCTCCGATCCGCTCGGGCAAGCCGCTCGTCAACCGCGCGTAGTCCGTGCGCCGCGGACTGATCAAGGCCATGCCGTGCTCGTTGATCACGTACTCGCGGATGTCTTTGCCATGGTTGCCGCCGCGCATTTTGACCACCACGAGGATCTTTCGCAGCTGGCCGTCGATCTCGACGTAGCGCAGCCTCACGATGTCATCGGTGAGAAACGAGATCGCGTAGTGACTGAAGCTGAAAGCGGAGAACGAGTCCTCGATCTCGACGGTGCTCAGGATGGTCACACCCGCGCCCGTGAGCGCGGCGATCATGCGGTACAGAGACTCGCGATAGTCCGCGCGAAACCCCGGGGCGAGGGCCATCTCGAAACCCACCAGCGAGTCGATCACCAGGCGCTTGGCCCCGATGCGTCGCACCGCGTCGAGCACCTCGAGCATCATCTCGTCCACCGACAGGTCCAGCGGCCGCAGGTAGATTATCTCCAAGCGTCGCTCCCGCACCGCCCGGATAAGATCCAGCCCCAGGCCGGCCGCCCGCGCCGCGTACTTCGCCGGCCGCTCCTCAAAGACCACGATGATCCCCGCCTCCCCCACGCCCAAACCAGCCGCGATGAACTGCGTCGCCAGCACCGATTTCCCCGTGCCCGAAGGCCCGGCGATCAAGAGACTGTCGCCCTCCGGAATGCCCCCGCCCATCAGGCTGTCGAGCTCCGGCACGCCGGTCGAGAGCCGGCGCCCGCCACGGTCCGCCGGAGGCTCCGCGCCCAGGCCCAGGGTCCGCGAAAACGCCTGCAACCCGTAGTCCCCGATGCGGATCGTGTGCAGGCCCGGCACCGAGGCCTGGCCCCGCAGCTTCAAGATCTGGAGCTTGCGCACGACGGAGTTCCGCTCAGTCACCTGCGACAGCAGGAAAAGGCCGTCGGCCACGGTGAAGACCGGATTGTCCCGCATCTCCCCCTCGGTGTACTCGCCGAGCAGGAACGTCGTCGCCTGATAACTGGTGAGCAGCAGGGCGAGTCGCTGGGTGAAAGACTGGAGCTCCATCTCGCTCGCCGCCGCCCCAGGCTTCCGACGCAGTACCGTACGAAAAGAGTCCACCACCACGATCCCCGGATTCGCCTTGCCCACTTCCAGCGCGATCGCCGCCAGCACCGCCTCCAGATCCTTCTCGAGCACCACCTCGCTCAGGTTGATGAACCGGATCGCGGTACCCAGTTTTTCGGGATCAAAAAACGAGTACTGCTGCTGGTAGCGCAGCATCTTGATCGCCGGCTCGCCCAGCACCGTGAAGTAGAGCGCCGGTCGCTCGGTGCTCGCGTTGGCAAAGACGATCTGGTGCGCCAGCGTCGTTTTGCCGCAACCCGGCGCGCCGGCTACGATGTTGAACGAGTACTCGGGCAGACCGCCGCCCAGAATCTCATCCAGCCCCCGCGCCCCGGTCGGGAGCTGGCGGATGGCCACTTTCGCGGGCGGCGAAGGAGAGGCGGAGGAAGAAGGCGACACCCGGGTGGGCCGCGGACGGGGAGGGACGTTTTTTTTCATGGCGGCTCGGAGGTCGAAGGAGACGGGGTAAAGACGATTTCGGGCCACACATTGTGCAGCAGCCGCAGGGTGAGCGCCTCGCCGATCAACGCGCCGAGCAGCCCGAGCAACTCGTCGACGAGCACGCGGCCGCCCCGCGCCACCTCGTCGGATGCGATGCGCGACTCGAGCTCCACCGGAAAGCGCATCGCTCCATCGTCCCCCAGCTCCAGCTCGGCCAGCCACGGAGCCCGCGCCCGCGCCAGCACCAAGGCACGCGCCAGCAGCGAGCGGTGCCCGGCCGCGCCGGCTAGCGTCGAGAGCAAGGGGCGCAGCTTCTCGCAGACCCGAAATGCCGCCCGCGCCGCGCCCTCGGCGCCCGCCTCACGCCGGCGCTCGATCGCGACCAGCCGCTCACCTATGCCAGGCGTCACCATGGCGGGAGATCCGGGCGCCGCGCGCGCCTAGACCGCTCCCTCCGGCCGCGGAGACGGCGCCGCATCCGCGTAGCGATTGCCGAGTTTGTTCACACTGTCCGAAGCGAGGCGATCACCCTGCGCATTCTTGTCCGGCGTGTCGCACAGGGACCAATACTCGTACAAGATTTTGACCAACTGCCGCAGCTCCAGCGGCGAGCTCGGTTTCATATGGTAGGCACTCGCCCCCAGCATATAGGCGCGCTTCACGTCGTCATTATCCTGCGAACCCGACAGCACGATCGTCGGAATCACCGTGCGCTCGGGCCGCTGACGCAAAAACTCCAGCACCGCAAAGCCATCGAGCCCCGGCATCTTCAAATCGGTCAGGATAAGATCCGGAT
>JBILUB010000298.1:0-3736 GCA_044371245.1 Opitutaceae bacterium | reverse complement strand
CCTCCGTCGGCAGGTAGAACTTGGCGAGCAGGTTCACGATCGTCGTCTTGCCGCTGCCCGTGTGCCCCACCAGCGCCACCATCTGCCCGGGCTCCGCCGTGAAAGTGATGTCGCGCAGCACCGGCCGACCCGCCTCATACGCGAAGCCGAGCCCGCGAAACTCCACCCGCGCCCCGCGCTCCGCCCCCGCCACCGGTCGCTCCAGCGCCGTAGCCTCCGGCGCGTCCTCCCAGTCCGGCTTCATGTCGAGCATGCGGAAAACCCGCTCCGCCCCCGCGAACGACACGATCGCCTGCGTCTGCAGCTGGCTCACCCGCTGCAACGAGTCGAAAAACAGGCCGGGTAGAAAAAAGAAGGCGATCAGACTCCCGATCTCCATGCCCGCGTAGCCGTGCAGCGCCCCGTAGCCGCCCACCGCAAGCAGCGCCGCGAGGAAGATCTGGCTGTTCAACTCGATCAGCGGGACGAAGAGCGACGACTCCCGCGCCAGCCCCACGTTGTTGTCCGCGTGCGTGCCCACCAGCCCTGCGTAGATCACGTCGTTTTTCCCCTGCCTCGAATGGCTCTGGATCACGCGCATCCCCCGCACCGACTCCGCCAGCGTTCCCGTGATGCGGCTCTGGCTCTCCGCCACCGCGCGCGACATCCGCCGCAGCCGCGGCGAGAAATACCGGTTCGTCGCCCACACCAGCGGCCACACCGCCAGCAGCACGCAGAACAACACCCGGTTGTAGTACAGCATCAGCGCCGCCGAGCCGATCATCTGCCCGAAGAGCAGCAGGCTGAAAAAAAACACCGACTGCACCCCGTTGCGCACCGACTCGATATCCGTGATCACGCGGCTCAGAATCCCCCCGAGCTTCGTCTTCGTGTAGTAGGCCATCGGCATCGCCTGCAGCTTTACGAACACCGCCTCGCGCAGGTCGTGCACGATCGATTCGCCCAGCTCCAGCGCCATGCGCTGACGGAAATGGAAGGTCACCTCGGTGAACACCGCCAGGGCGAAAAACCCCGCCGCCCCCCATGCCACCCCCGCCTTGTCGCCCGAGGTGATGGGACCGTTGATCACCGCCGCGATGGCCCAGGCCAGCGCCGGCTTCTGGATCGCGCGCAGGAGCGTGAACGCGAAGATCGCGTTGCGTTTCCCCGCATAGGGCCGGGTGAAGCCGAGCAGCCTCCTCGCCGTGCCCCAGCTCAGCGCCTTGCCCTCCACCTCCGCCCCGGCGTTCGCTCCCGGGCCCTTGTGCATCGGTCCGGCGATGCCCGCCGCGGCCATCAAGCTCATGCCACGGCCTCCAGTTTTTCGTCCGCGTCCTGCGCGAGCAGCCGCCGGCTCTCGTCGTCCACCATCTGCAACATCGCCGCCCTTCGGTAAGCGCCGTCGCGATGCACCAGCTCCGCGTGCGTGCCCGTTTGCACGATGCGCCCGCGCTCCAGCACCACGATCCGGTCCGCCCGCCGCAGCGTGCTCAGCCGGTGCGCCACGATAAAGGTCGTCCGCCCCGTGATCGCGCCTTCGATGGCCGTGAGGATCTCGTGCTCCGTCTCCGGATCGATCGCCGCCGTGGGGTCGTCCAGCAGCAGCACCGCCGGCTCGGTCAACAGGGCCCGCGCGATCGCCAGCCGCTGCCTCTGCCCGCCCGAGAGATCCACCCCGCTCTCGCCCAGCACCGTGTCGTAGCCCTTCGGCAGGGCGGAGATAAACTCGTGTGCGCGCGCCGCCCGCGCCGCCGCCACCATCGCCTCCCGCGAGGCCTCCGGATGCCCGAAACAGATGTTCGCCGCCACCGTGTCGCTGAACAAAAAGCTTTCCTGAAAAACCACGCTCACGTGCCGCCGCAGCGCGTCCACGTCGAGCTCGCGCACGTCCACCCCGTCCAGCCTCACCACCCCGCGCGTGGGATCGTAGAATCGTGGCATAAGACTCAGCAACGCGCTCTTGCCCGAGCCAGTCTCGCCGACGAGCGCCACGCACTCGCCCGCGGCCACCCGGAGGTTCACGTCGCGCAGCACCCCGTCCCCCGGCACGTGGTCAAAGTCCACCCCGCGCAGCTCCACCTCGCCCCGACACGCGGCCAACGCCACCGGCCGCTCCGGCGACTTCACCCCGGGCGGAGCGTCCAGGATCTCGAACACCCGCCCCGCCCCGGTCAGCGCCTCCTGCACCCCGTTGGCGATCTGCGCCACCGTCGAAACCTGGTTGGAGAATTGCTGCAGCAGCCCCGCAAAGACCACCAGGCCCGCGCCAAGCGGAATCTCCCCGTCGATCACCAGCTTGCCGCCGTAGACCAGAAGCACCGCCACGTTCACTTGCGTGAGCAGGTCCATCGCCGGCGTAAACGTGCTCACCCGCCAGAAAATCCGCTGCTTCTGCCGGCGCACCGCCGAGTTCTCCGCCCGGAACCGCTCGCTGGCCTCCTCCTCGCGTGCGAAGCCCTTGATCACGTTCACCCCCTGCACGCACTCCACCAGGGTCAGGATCATCCGGTCGAAGAGCGCCCGGTTCTTCAAATACTCGGGATGCACCAGGCGCGAGAAAACCACGCAGGCCGTCCACAGCACCGGCAGCGTCGCCAGGCACGCGAGGGTCAGCCGCGCGTCGATCATCACCATGTAGCCCAGGTAGACCGCCAGCGAGATCACCGTCACCAGGGTCTGGATCAGCACCGTCTCCACGAACACGCGGATCGACTGGATGTCGCCCGTCGCCCGGTTGATGATCGCGCCCGTGCTCTGTCGGTCATAGAAACGAAAGCTCAGGTGCTGGAGTTTTGAATACACCGCCGCCTGCAGGTCCGCCACCACGCGCTTGTGCACCAGACGCGCCAGCGTCACCCCGGCCAGCCATTGCAGCGCCGCGCGCAGCCCCGCCGCCACGATCACCATCGCCCCGATCAGCAGCACCACGTGCCACGGCGCGCGGTCGTCCAGCCAGCCCAGCCACGCCGGCCAGCGCAGAGGCTCCGCTTTTTCATCCAGCACGCCGCGCAGATAGTCGATACCCAGCCCGGTCAAGCCCAGCCCGGCCAGCCCAAACGCGATCAGCGCGACCTGATAAACCCCCACCTGCACGCACCCGGCCCGGTGCCTCCAACAGAGGCCGAAGAGACGCCGCAGAATCGCAGCGGGCGAGGGGGTCGGATCGGATTCGGACGACGTATTCACGGATCAATACACACGCGCCCCGCCCCTCCGCCGGGTCAAATCCAAAGCCCCCTGTTTAACGAAGCTTCATCCCGTCTTTGCCGGACCTTAACCGAGGGTGAAATCCCCTGCCCACGCCTCGATTTATCGCACATTCACCCGCGATTTATCCAACCTTAACACGCCCCTGCGATGGTCACGGCGTGCAAGCCACGCTCCCCGATCACGACACCGTCCTTTGCGAGTGCGATCTCCCCGCGCTCCAGCGTCTCGTCGAGACGCTCGAAACCCGCCACGCCATCCAGATCGTCCGCCAGCCGGGCATCTGCCTCACCATGGTCCGCGCCGAGGACTCCCTCGAGAAACAAGAGTTCTTCCTCGGCGAGGCCCTGACCTCCGAGTGCGAGGTCGCCGTCGACGACCGCTCCGGCCACGGTCTCTGCCTCGGCGAGGAGCCTGTCCGCGCCTACTGCATCGCCGTCTGCGACGCCCTCCTCCACGGCGGCTCCACCCCGCCCGCCGAGTTGCTCGCCTTCCTCCGCGAACACGCCGAGGCCGTCCTCACCCGCGATACCGAGGAGTATAACCACAT
>JBILUB010000197.1:0-5115 GCA_044371245.1 Opitutaceae bacterium | reverse complement strand
CAGCGGGTCGAAGTGACAGACCCCCGCGATCAAGCGCCCCATGTAGCGCACGTCGAAAGGCTCCACGCCTGCCACGCCGTCGAGCAGGTTTTTCCTGAACTCGGCCGGGGAGTTTCCGTTCGGCGCGGTAAGGCCGATGCCGGTGATGACGATGCGTGCGGGCTGAAACGACATGACGAAGGGGAAAATCGCTAGCCATGCCCGCGCGCTTGGCAATACAAGCCTCGCTTCCTTACAACGCCCCGCTTCTTCAGCACCCCTCTCCTATCACTCATGAACGTACTCGTCGTCGGCGGAGCCGGCTATATCGGCTCCCACTGCGTCCGCCAACTGATCGCCGCCGGTCATCGCCCCGTGGTGCTCGACAACCTCGTCTTCGGCCACCGCCAAGCCGTCGCCCACGACGTGCCCTTCTACTCGGTCAATCTCGGCAACGAGTCCGAGGTCGGCAAAATCCTCAAAAAGGAAAAAATCGAGCTGGTGATGCACTTCGCCGCCTACGCCTACGTCGGCGAAAGCGTGAACGACCCGATGAAGTACTACTTCAACAACGTCGCGGCCACCCTCCACCTCCTCCGCTGCATGCTCGGCTGCGGCGTGAAAAAATTCGTGTTCTCCTCCACCTGCGCGACCTACGGCGTCCCCGAGAAAATGCCCCTGGTGGAGTCCATGCCCCAGGCCCCGATCAATCCCTACGGCCAGACCAAGCTGGACATCGAAAACGCGCTCAAATCCTTCGCCCGCGCCTACGGCCTCTCCTTCGCCGCCTTCCGCTACTTCAACGCCGCCGGAGCCGCCGAGAGCGGCGACATCGGCGAAAGCCACGACCCCGAGACCCACCTCATCCCCCTCACCATCGACGCGGCCACCGGCCGTCGCCCCGCGCTCCAGGTCTTCGGCACCGATTATCCCACCCCCGACGGCACCTGCCTGCGCGACTACGTGCACGTCGACGATCTCAGCCGCGCCCACATCGCCGTTTTCGACAAGCTCGCCGAGCCCGGCGCGCAACACTTCTACAACCTCGGGACCGGCACTCCCACCTCGGTCCTCGAGGTCATCCGCGCCGTCGAGAAGGTCACCGGCCTAAAGGTGCCCTACACCACCGCGCCCCGCCGTGCCGGCGATCCTCCCGCGCTGTTCGCCGACTCCTCCAAGGCCCAGTCCGAACTCGGCTGGCAGCCGAAGTTCACCTCGATCGAACCGATCGTGGAGACGGCCTGGCGCTGGCACTCCAGCCACCCCGAGGGCTACGCCTCCCAACCGGGTAAATCCCACGCCGGCTGAGCCTGCGGGGCGACCGACACGCGTCGCGCCGTTTGGCGCTCGCGAAACCTCGGCGCGCCCCCGGAGGGCGCATGGTTGAGGCTCAAAGCTCCGGTACGTCGACCCAGCGCCGCTCCGCCCAGCTGCGGAGACCGAGCTCGGCCAGTTGCACGCCCCGCGCCCCCGCTTCCAGCGTCCACGGGAAGGGCTCTCCCTTCACCACGTGACGCAGGAAGAGCTCCCACTGGACTTTGAATGCGTTGTCATAGCTCTGCTGGTCGGGCACCCGCACCCAGCCGTCGCGGTAATCCACCGGGCTGTCCAAATCCGGATTCCACACGCAGCGCGGCGTGCCCGCCAGGGACTGCACCTTGCAATCGCGCAGCCCCGCCACCGCCGTGCCGTGAGTGCCGTCGACCTGGAGCGTGAGCAGATCGTCGCGGTTTACCCTCGTCGCCCACGAGGAGTTGAAATGGCAGATCACGCCGTTGCTCAGCTCGAAGGTCGCGTAGGCCGAGTCGTCCGCGGTGCACTCGTAGGGCCGTCCACTCTCGTCCCAGCGCCGAGGCACGTGCGTCGCTCCCAAACAGCTCAGGCTGCGGATCTCCCCGAAAAGATTCTGCACCACATACTGCCAGTGACAGAGCATATCGACGATGATCCCCCCGTCCTCTTCCTTGCGGTAGTTCCAGGACGGTCGCTGCAGCTTCTCGTGCTCCCCGGTAAACACCCAGTAGCCGAACTCACCGCGCACCGACAGGACGCGCCCGAAAAATCCCTGGGCGATCAGCCAGCGCAGTTTCATCAAACCGGGTAACCAGAGCTTGTCCTGCACCACTCCGCTCTTAACTCCCGCGGCCGCCGCCTCCCGATGCAGCGCGATGGCCTCGGCCGAAGTCGTCGCGGTCGGTTTTTCGCAGTACACGTGTTTGCCCGCGGCGATCGCCCGACGCACGCCCTCCGGCCTTCGCCCGGTCACACAGGCGTCGAAGTAAATCTGGTTGGCCGGATCAGCCAGAGCCGCCTCCAAATCCGTGCTCACCCGGCCGGGCGGCAGGCCCGCACGCGCCGCGAGCGCCGTCAGCTTGGCCGCGCTGCGGCCCACAAGCACCGGTACCGGCATGATCACCTCGTCCTCGCCCGAGCGCAGCCCTCCTTGGTCGATGATCGCCACGATCGAGCGCAACAGGTGCTGATTCGTCCCCATGCGTCCCGTGACGCCGTTCATGATGATTCCGACCGAGTGCGTTTTCATAAGTCAGGTGCGAACACTCCGCCCCAGGCGTCGGTTCGCCACCAAGGATAGCGGGAACGCCCGCTTGCGGTTAGGAGAAAGCCGCCTCTCTCTAGCACAAAACCGCCAACCATCGCACCGCCCATGCGCGCCTGGAGTCCACTCCTCATCCAGAAAATCGAGTTCCACGCCCGCGGCTACGTGTTGCGTAAACTGCAGCTCAATCGTCACCGCCAGACCGAGATCGCGCCCCACACCCACTCCTGCCATCAGCTCATTCTCTACCTTTCGGGCGCGGGGCTGCAGATCCTGCGGGGACGCCGCCTTCGAGCCCGACCCGGCGATCTCTTCATCATCCCCCCGGGCGTCGTTCACGGCTTTGCGGTTTCAGGCGCGGGCCGCCCGCTCTCGCTCGTCCTCGACTACGAGCGCAGCTGCGGCTCCCGCGTCCGCCACCGCCGACTGCCGCGCCAGACGCTGGACGAGCTGCATGCCCTGCTAGCTCAAGTACCCCGGAAGGGCCGACTGGCGCTGTCGGATTATCCCGCCGTCCTCGGGGTGGTCGCACGACTGCTCGAGCCGGCTCGACGGCGGGCGACTCCCCGCCCTTCGGCGAATTCGCCCTTGCTCCAGCGCGTGCACGAGGCCCTGCGCTCGGCCAAGCCTCTCGCCGAGATCGCCCGCGAGACCGGCTACGGGCGCGACTCCCTCACCCGGCGCTTGAAACGTGAGCACGGGCTCGGCCTGCGCACCCTGCGCGACCAGGCCCGCCTCGCCCGGGCCCGCGCGGCCTTGCGGGACTGCCCGCAGGTCGCCCGCGCAGCCGCCCTGGCGGGCTTCGACGATCCCAACTACTTCGCGCGCTGGTTTCGGCTCCAGACCGGTCTCAGCCCCAGCGCCTGGCGACGTACCTGAGTCCACCCGCGCGCCCCACCGGGAGCCCACCCCAAAAACGTCCGTCGGCTTTACACCCGCCCTTCGTGGCCGACCTTGCCGACCTCGCCCCTGTTTTTCCCATGAAAATCTCCTACCTTGGTCACTCCTGCTTCCTCGTCGAGACCTCGTCCGCGCGGATCATGTTCGACCCCTTCCTAACCGAAAACCCTCTCACCACCGTGAGACCCGACGGCCTGCCCTGCGACTACGTCCTGCTTTCCCACGGACACGAGGACCACAGCGGCGACGCCCTCTCCCTCGCCCAGACGCACGGCGCCACTATCGTGGCCAACTACGAGATCGCCGAGTACTTCGCCGCCCAGGGCGCCAAGACCCACGGCATGAACCCCGGCGGCGCCTTCCGCTTCCCCTTCGGACGGGTGAAGTTGACCCTCGCCCACCACACCTCGTCGGTAAACGCCGGCCGTAATCCGATCTACCTCGGCGTCGCGTGTGGACTCCTCCTCGAAGCGGATGGCAAACGCCTCTACCACGCCGGCGACACCGCCCTCTTCCTCGACATGCAGCTCATCGGCCGCGGCGGGCTCGACGCCGCCCTCCTGCCCATCGGCGACAACTTCACCATGGGCCCCGAAGACGCCCTCGAAGCCTGCGATCTCCTCCAACCCCGCATGGTCGTCCCCATCCACTACAACACTTGGCCGGCCATCGCCCAAGACCCCGATCAGTTTGTCGCCGCAGCGGCCGCGAGAGGCCACCGGGGCCAGGCGCTCCGCCCCGGCGACAGCCTCGTGCTTTAAACCCGAAAAACGAGGAGCGGCCCCGCGCCCCGGGGCGCCGAGGGCACGCCCCGCCGCCCGCCAAAACACGATCGCTCGCGACGACCGAGATCCGCCTTACGATTTTAAGGCCGCGCAAAAATCCGCGAGGCGCGCGACTCCCTTGGCGATGATCTCGTCGCTCGTCGCGTAGCTCAACCGCAGGTAGCCCTCGGCGCCAAAGGCCGAGCCGTGCACCGCCGCGACCTTCTTCTCCTCCAGCAGACGGGTGCAGAACATCTCCGAGGAGAGCCCGAACGAGGAGATGTTCGGGAAAAGGTAAAACGCGCCCTCCGCCAGCAGGCAGGAGACCCCCGGGATCTTGTTGAGCTCGGAGTGGAGAAACTTCCGCCGCCGGTCAAAAGCCACCAGCATCCGCTCCAGCGCCGCGCGCGTCAGGTCCCGCTCCTTCAGGGCCGCGAGCGCCCCCCACTGGGCGAAGGTCGTCGCGTTGCTCGTCTGCTGGCTCTGCAACTCGGCGATCGCCTTCGCGATCGGCGCCGGCGCGACGGTGGTGCCCAGCCGCCACCCGGTCATCGCGTAGGTCTTGGCAAAGCCCGACACGATGATCGTGCGCGCCGCCGCCTCCGCCGAGAAGGTCGCCGGCGAGTGGTGCTTCGCGCCGTCATAGGTCAGGTGCTCGTAGATCTCGTCCGAAAGGATGTAGAGGTTGTGCTTCAAGGCCACCGCCACCAACGCCTCCAACTCCGCGCGGCTGTACACCGCACCGGTCGGATTCGACGGAGAGTTGAGCACCAACAGGCGCGTGCGGGGCGTGATCGCCGCCTCCAACTGCGCCGGCGTGAGACGGAACCCCGTGCGATCGTCCGCCAGCACGAAAACCGGCCGCGCCCCCGCCAGCTTCACCATCTCGGGGTAGCTCACCCAGTAGGGCGCCGG
>JBILUB010000195.1:0-5122 GCA_044371245.1 Opitutaceae bacterium | reverse complement strand
CGTCTCGAGGATTGATCAAATGCCGCCACTCGACGCCCTCCAGTCCCGGATAGGTTACCGCTTCGCCCGGCCGTTTCTTCTTATCGAAGCCTTGACCCATCCCTCTTTTGTCAACGAGCACCCCGCGGCCGGAGCGCACAACCAGCGCCTCGAGTTCCTCGGGGACGCCGTCCTGCAACTGATCATCACCGACGCGCTCTACCTGCTGTTTCCGCTCGAGCCGGAAGGCTCCCTCAGCCGACGACGCTCCATCCTGACCAAGGGCCGCTGCCTGACCGGACTCGCCCTCGAACTGGGCCTCGACCGCGCCCTGCGTCTCGCCGGGGGCGAGGACTCGGACGCCGGCCGCCAGCGACCCACCAATCTGGAGGACGCCTTCGAGGCCTTGGTCGGCGCGGTCTACCTCGATGCCGGGCTGGACCGCACTCGGGAATGGTTGCTCGGGATCTATGGCCCGCTCGAGCCGCGTCTCTCCGCCGGCAGCCTGATCGACAACCCCAAAGGCCGGCTCCAGGAGCTGGTGCACCCGATCCATGGAGCCGGGACGCTGCGCTACGAAACCGCCCACAGCGGCGGCCCGGACCACGAGCGGGAGTTCAGCTCCCGCGTCCTTGTGGGAGACCAGGCGCTCGGGGAGGGCCGTGGTAGTTCGAAAAAAAGTGCCGAGGAGGCCGCCGCCCGGTCCGCCCTCGAGCGGTGGCCCGCCTCGGCCCCGGAGCGGGATCGCGGCCCGGCTAATTGACGCTCGGGTAGCTCCCGAGCCACTTCACCAAAGGGCAAAACGCGTGGAGCTCGGCCAAGGCCTCCCGCATCGCCGGATCCTCGTAGTGACCCGCGACGTCGATGAAAAACAGGTAGTCCCAAGGACGGCGTTTGCTCGGACGCGACTCCACCTTGGAGAGGTTCAAGCCCCGTGAGCCGAAAGGAGTGAGCATCTTCATCAAAGCACCCGAGTGCGCCGACGCCGCCTCTCCGAGGGAAACCACCAGGCTGGTCATGTCCCGGCCGCCGCCGACCGGACCGGAGGCCTTTTTCCCGATGACGAAAAACCGCGTGGTATTGTCGTTCCGGTCTTGGATGTTTTTTGCCAGAATCGGGACCCCGCGGGCCTGCGCCGCCAACTCCGCGGCGATCGCCGCGGCCCCGGGCTCGTTGCAGGCGATCTCCACCGCCTTCGCCGTGCTGGCGGTCTCGACCAACTGCGCATGCGGCAGATGGCGTTGGAGCCAGGCCCGGCACTGGGCCAGCGCCTGGTCCTTCGAGTACACCTTCTCCACCCGCTCCAGCGGAGTGGCGGAGATAAGCGCGTGGTTGATTTCCAAATACACCTGCGCGACCGCCTTCAGGTCGCTCTCGACAAAGCCGTCCAAGGCCTCGCGCACCGAGCCCTCGGTCGAATTCTCGATCGGGATGATCCCATAGTCCGCCTCGCCTTTCTCCACCGCGGTAAAGATGTCGCCGATCGTGGCGATCGGCGCGTAGTCCACGCTCGCGCCGAATTTTTTGATCGCGGCCACATGGGTGTAGGTCGCCTCGGGCCCGAGGTAGGCGATCTGCAGGGGTTTCTCCAGCGCGATGGCGGCCGACATGATCTCGCGGTAGATGGCCTGCAGGGCCTCGGTCTTGATCGGGCCCCGGCTAAGCGCCGCCACTTTGCGCAGGACCGCGTCCTCCCGCTCCGGCACGTAGATCTGGCCACCGCTGCTGCGCTTCAGCCGGCCGATCTCGGCGGCGAGAGTCAGGCGTTCGTTCAGCAGTCGCACGATCTCACGATCGTGCGCGTCAATCTGTTCGCGAATGGGCTGAAGCGGGTCGGCGGACATGGAGTAAGCGAAAAAGCGGCATCCTGCACCCGGGATCAAGCCGCGGGCGTGGGCTTCGAGTCTTGGTCGGTACTGGCATCCATCACGCCCGGCACCGCGACCTCGACAGGGTTCCCCCCGGCATCACCCGAGACTTCGGCCGCGGCCGACCCGAAGATCTCCTCCGGCCCGTCGACGTGCTCGATCTCCACCGACTCGAGCGAGGGTGATTCACCTTCTCCCTCCTCCAGCGGCAGGCCCATCTCCGCGTCGGCGGGCGGAGTCACGTTTGCCCCCCGGTTTAACCATTCGTCGATTTGACGCGGGGAGAGCACGTCCGAAGCGGGCAACTCGACCAAGGACTTCACCCCGACAAACTCGAGGAAACGATCGGTCGTGCCATACTGCAAGGGGCGTCCGGGCAGGTCGGCCCGACCCACGATGTAGACCAGCTCGCGCTCCATCAGCTTGGCGAGGCCGGCCTCCGCCGAAACCCCCCGGATCGACTCCAACTCCGAGCGGGTCACCGGCTGACGGTAGGCGACGACGGCCAGGGTCTCGAGGGCCGATTGGGTCAACTTCACCGGGGGTGGTTCATCCCGCTGGATGCGGATCCACTTGGCGAAGCGGGGGTGCGTGACCAGGCGGTAACCCTGCGCACCATCGATCAACAGATAAATGTCGTTCTGCGCCTTCAACTCCGCCGCCAGCGCGTCCATCGCCTCGCGGATCTCGGCCGCCGTCACCAAGGACGGGACGTCCACATACAGCTCGGTGTCCGGCGGCGCGAGCCCGAGGGGATCGGTCTCGTCGGCGCTTCCCGGGGCCTCGATCCCCTCTTGGAGCACCTGCGTGGTCTCGCCACCCGGCACGACCGCGCCCGCGGGCGCCTCGATCGCGACCTCTCCCGGGGCGGACGCTCCCGGAGGTGTTTCGCCCTCGATCGCTTCACTTTGCTCCACCGGCAACAGGGTCGCCTGCGCCTGATCATGATACCGGGTGAAGAGCGCCTGGATCTCCTTGATCGTGAGCGGCTGACTCGACGAGAAGAGCAGCGCCTTCAGCACCAGTTTAAGATTAAACGCCATGCGTGGAACGAAGCGAAGCGACGGGCGGGTTTTCGTTACTCGGCCGCGGGAGTCGCCGGGGCGGGGGCGGACTCGGCGATATCGATCAGCTCGACGTCGAACACGAGCGTCGCGTTGGGCGGGATCTCGGAACCCGCGCCCTGTTCGCCGTAGCCAAGATTCGACGGGATGTGGAGCTTCAGCTTACCGCCCTTGCCGACGAGCTGCAGGCCCTCGGTCCAGCCCGGGATAACGCCGTTAAGAGGGAACTGCGCGGGCTCGCCGCGCTGCACGGAACTGTCAAATACGGTGCCGTCCACCAGCTTGCCAGTGTAGTGCACCGTGACGGTGTCGGTCGGCTTGGGTTTGGTTTCGGCGCCCGGCTCGACCACCTCGTAGTGCAGACCCGAGGGGGTGCTCTTGATCGCCGGATTCTTCTTCAACTCGGTGAAATAAGCCTCCGCCTCGCCCTGGGCCTTTTCCGCGGCGCGGGACATCGCCGCCTGCTGACGCCCGCCCAGCACGCGCTGGATCTCGGGTCCAAAAAGCTCGGGGCTGAACTTGCCCTTCTCTCCGCTGAAGGCCGCCTCGAGACCACGGAGAGCCGCGGCTTTTTCGGCTGCGCTCAGTTCGAACTCGGCGATGCCGATCCGCTGACCGACCAAATAACCGAAGGCCTCGAAGACCTGCTCGTCCGTGTAAGCGACGGGAGCGACCGCAGCCTCGGACGCGACCGGCGCGCTATCCTGGGCGGAGAGAATTGAAGGGGCGAGGGCGCCGAGGGCGGCGACGGCGGAGGCCTGCAGGAGGCGGGCGATGTTCATAAGGGTCGGTTTGAGGGGGATGTTGATTGGGCGAGCCAGGAGAGAAGTCCCGTCCGGACACGCAAGGTTCCACGCTGCGCGCCGGTGCTTCGCGCTGGCAAACCCATAGTTCTGGGTCCGTCGCCCGCCCGGGCCCTCGCCGATGATCCGTTTCGCACGCTTGTGCCGGACGTCGCGGCGGCTTTCCCTCCGCTCCCCACCACGCATGAACCCCCACGCCTTCTGGACCGGCGCCGACGGCCACATCCTCTCCATCCGTCGCAAGGACCTCCGCACCTACGTGCTCACGCTCGCCTTCGAGCCCCGCTCCGGCGCCGAGTGGGAATTCATGCGCACGCACGCGCAGGCCCTGCGCTTCACCGAACGCTCCACCCTCGCCCGCATCGGCATCGAGATGATCACCCACGGCACCCCGCGGGTGGATGGCAAACGCCTGCTGCTCGACGCCGACGCCTTCCTCTACGACGAAAGCTTCCCCCACGCTCCCTACTGGCAACACCTGCTCCGACCCGGCGTCCCGGTAGGGCGACTCTTTCACGCCCCCGCCGAGGCCCGCCTGACGTCCACCCAGATCTGGGCCGCCATCCAGACCAACCGGATGAAACTGCCCAACACGATCAGCATCGATCGCCACGGCCAGGTCTTTCTCACCCCCCACGCGGTCACCTACACGCTGAATCCTCGCCTCACCCGGCCCGCCTTCGAACGGCTCGTGTCGGGCGACGCCGGCCGCTCCTTCCTCGACAAGGTCCAGCTCCGGCACGAGGCCGCCCCGATCTCCATCGGCCCGCGCTCCGGCATCCTGACCAGCTGCTCCATGTATCTGAAAGAGCACTACGTGGTGCTCAACCCCGGCGAGGGCAACTTCGGCATCCATACCAGCGCCGTCCTGCTCGATCCGGTGAAGACCGCCGGCACGAACATCATGCTCGAGATCTACAACAACGGCGACCACCCGGTGGTCAACCCGATGGTCTCCGTCGCCGTCTATCGCGCCCCCGAGCCCGACTCGGCCCCCATGCGCCAGCAAGCCCGCCGTCGCCGCCAGGACGTCACCGCCGCCCGCGCCGTCTTCCATGTGCTCGACGCCGAGCCTCCCGCGCCCGACGGCTCCGCGCCGCGCCCGCGCACCCAAATCACCGTCAAGGGCCAGTCCGCCACCATGGCCAACCCCGGCGTCCTCATCGACTCCGCCACCTTCGCCGCCCTGCGCGAAAAACCCGGCGCCGCCGCCCTCGGGCGCGTCCGGGGACACCCCACGATGATCCAGGCCCTCGACGTCCCGCCCGAGGGCGCCGACACACTGCTCATCGACTACTTCCCGAATCTCCTCGAACACGCCGAACTCCTCACCCGCCTCGGCAAGATACCGCTCAAACGCATCGTCTTCCGACGGCCCTCCCGCACCCACGGCTTTTTCCTCTCGAGC
>JBILUB010000196.1:0-5122 GCA_044371245.1 Opitutaceae bacterium | reverse complement strand
GACCGCGGAGCACCTCAGGGATAACCTTGGGGAGATCGCGCGGCACGAAGGGCAGGAGTTGGCCGTCATAGCGAGACGGCTCCGGGTTAACTCCGACGAGGACCTGCCCACGGAGATATTTGAGGGTGTTGGCCACCAATCCGTCCTGCCCCACCGCCACCACGACATCATCGGCGTCAAACAAGAAGTTCGGCAGCAAAGCACGAGGCACCACCTGCACCCGACCCAACTCGGAAAGCGACTGCCTCACCTCGGCGACCGCCGAGATGTAGGCTGAGTGCTCACGTTCATAGTCCGCAAAATCTCCGCCCAGGCGTTCCACATAAAAGCGCGCTTGGGCGACGGTATTGAAGCGGGCCTTCAGCTCATCCAGCCGCGTCTCGCGCACCACGAGGATGAGCTTGTTCTCGGTGAGGCGCTTCATCCGGCGGCGAGGGCTTTGTCTGCCATGAGTTCGCGCAGGAGATCGGGCGAGATGTTGAGCTGGCCGATCTTTTCGGCCTTCCCGGCGATTTCCTGGAACGCGACCGCGATCAGTTGTTCCGGCTTCATGCCGGCGTTGGCCAGCGCCTGAAGGATGCGAGCGTCGCCGGTGCCCAAGGCCTTGATCGTGACTTCGACGCCATAGGCGCGGGCATCGGCTTCGGCACGGGCATTGGTCGCACTCAGCTCGACCAACTCGCGCTTCCGCTGTTCGAGGACCACGCTGCCAGCCATGTCGGCCTCGCGCAGAGCGCGCTGTTTTTCCTGAATGGCGAATTCGGCGTCCATCTTGGTCTCCCGGATCTGGCGCTTCTTGAGTTCGACCGCGTTCTCCGTGTTCAGCTCGCTCTCCTTGATCGCGCGCTCGTTTTCCACGGCGGCGTTGCGACGGCGAAACACCGCCTCGTCGGCTTCTTTGAGCAACTGCTCGCGCGTTTCCGCCTCCAAGGCCCGCGCGGTCTCCGGCGTCGGGCGAATCGCCAGAATCGAAAAGCCGAGGATTTCGAGGCCGAGGGCGGCGACCTCCGGCGACTGGACGAGCTTGGGCCGGATGATTTCCACCAGGGCGTCCGACTCGCGCACCGCCTGACGGAGCGGCAAACGCTGGACCTGCGCGCGCGCCTGCACGTTGACGATGTTGATCAGGCGCTGCGGCAGCTTTGCGGGATCTTCCGAGACGTAGCCCTGGCCGTTGGGCGAGAGCGTGAAATTCATCAGGGCCGCCAAGCGCTTCGGGTCGGCCACTCGGTAGGTGATCTGCCCCTGGATGCTGATTTTTTGAAAATCCGCCGTTGTCTCCTCGAAGATGAAGGGCACCTCGTCGCTGGCCGTCGGGATCGCGACGAGCGAGGTGGTCGGGGCGTAGTAGAAGAAGGCGAGGCCGGCGCCCTCGCGGACGAGGCGGCCCTTGCGGTATTCGAGCAGATAGGTGGTCGGCTGGACCTTGATGAAGCGGATTCCGAACATGGTGGGTGTGGGTTTGGAGGGAGCTACGGGAAGGAAAGGAGCGGGCGAATCATCGCGGAAGGAGGCGGGCGAAGCCGTGCACGAGCACGACGAACAGGAAGACGAGGTTTCGGGGCAGAATGGCTGGCCAAAACACCGGGAGCGCTTTCGACGGCGTTGGGGTCTGCGCCTGGGTGTGAAGGCGAGCGGCGAGGCGGCGCATCCAGGAAACCGAGCGAGGCCATTCGACGATGTCGTGGACCAGGTCGTCCGGAATGCCGGGGGCTCCGACATCGGTCCCGGCGAGTGCACCGGCAATGGCTCCCACCGTGTCCGTGTCGCCGCCGCAGTTCAGCGCCGCGGTAAGCATCGCGCGGTAATCGCCGCGATGCCGCCACCACGCATAGATGGCGACCGGCACAGTATGGAACGCATAGCCAGTCACGCCCTTGGCGAGCCCGAGGCGCAACGCGTAGTCCGTCACGCTGAGACGCTCGGTGGCGGCACGCTCCAGATCGTGTATGATCGTCGTCCACACCGGTTCTTCGCTGAGTCGCCGTAGGCGGCCGAACGGCGTCGCGTCGGCCTGGTCTCCACAGATCCAGGCCGCGACTTCGGCGACGGCCTGCGCTGCGGTGAGCGCCCTCGGATCGGTGTGGGTGAGGCGGGTGGAGGCTTCGACGGCACGGGCGCGCATTTTTTCGTCTCTCGCGTAGAAAACGCCGAGAGCAGCGCTTCGCATCGCCGGTCCGTTGCCCGCCGAGGCGATGCCGCTGCGGCTCGGTGGAAACCCCAGCCAGAGCTTTAGAATCGCTCGCGCGGTGGCCAAGCCGACGCCGGCCGGCAGGCATAGCATCCACCAGCGAAGCCGCCACGCGAGTGCACGCTGGAATGCCTCGGGGTCGGCCGGGTGCTCGAGAAGGCTTTGGGCGATCAGAACCGTGTGCTCCGTGTCGTCGCTCACCATGCCGCGACCAAAGACGAAACGATGCCGCCACGGCCCCGCCCATCGCTTGGCGATGGTCCGCGGGCTCAGCCCCTCCGCAGGTAGCCCGAGCGCATCGCCGACCGCGGTGCCGAGGAGAACACCGGCAAAGCGGTCTGCGTCGGAGGTGGGCGGGAAAGAGTTCATGGCAGCGCGAGCTTCCCCGCAGCCACGAAGCCCATGGCGATGGCGTAGAAGCGGCTCGAGAACACGTCCGCGCCCGGACTGGCGAGCAAAGCGCGGAGTTCGGTCAACGTGAGCAGACGGGCGTCGATGTGCTCGTGCTCCTCTAGATACTGGTTTGAGAGGTCACCCTCGGCTTCCCCGTAAACGTAGATCACGGTCTCGTCGGTGAGGCCGGCCGAAGAGGCAACAGGCGGCGACACGTGGGCAACACGACGCAGCCGCAAACCCGTCTCCTCCCAGAGTTCGCGCGCCGCCGCGGTCGCGGCGTCTTCGCCCGCATCGATGATGCCGGCGGGTAACGAAAGCTCATGCGCTCCCAGCACCGGCCTAAATTCGCGGATCACGAGAAGGCAGGGTTCGCCCGCGCGCTCGACCACCGCGATCATGAAGACGGCGTCACCACGTCCGGGCTCCGCGCCGGGCTTGGGCGTTTCGCGCCGCGAGGCGAAAACCCAGGGACGGACGCCGTCGCCATGGTGAACGTCCACCGTGAAGAGATTTAGATGGCGCTGGTCGGTGAGTCGGCGGACCGCACCGCAGTGAGGAGTGGGCTTCATGGTTAGCGAGTGAAAGTGGGAATGGTTTCAGGCGGGTAGAGGCCACGGGCGTTGATCTCGGTAAGGACCGGGCCGGGCATGAGGCTGCGGGCCGTCGCCAAGTCACCCGTTTCGAGGGCGGCCCGTGCCGCGGTGGACGCGACTTCGGGGATGCGCTCGTCCGCTTCCAGAACGCGATGGCGAAGATCGCGCACCCATTCCGCGCGCGGATCGAGCGGGTGACCTTTCCGAGGGACGACCACAAAACGCGCTTCGGCGCGAAGCTCGTCCGCTCGTTTCCAACGGTGCAGCACGTTGGCTTCATCGCTCCCGATCACCACCTGATACTCGATGTGCGCGTGCTCGGGATGCCGTTTCAAGCGCTGGAGCAACTCGTGAGTCGATCCCTCGAGCTGTTCGTCGATTTCAAAGCTCGAAACGAGCACGCCCGGCTCGCCAGCAAAACAGGCCAGAGCGAGCGCGAGCCGGTCCGCTGCGGGGGCGAGTTTTTTGCCGAAACTATGGCCGCAGCAGGGCATCACCACCACGCGGTCAAAGCCGACCCGCCGGAGCAGTCGCACCACCGCGAGGTGGCCGCGAGTGGGCGGATTGAAGGCGCCTCCGTAGAGCGCGACTGCGGGAGGAGCCGGCTGCATGGCCTATCCCTCCACGAGTTCGACGCCCGCCGTGCGCAAGCGCTCCAGCATCTCCGGGATGTCCGTGGGCTTGAGGCCCACCCCGCGGCAGGCCGAGAGGAGGACGCGGGTCTTGAAATGCCGGGCCGCTTGCAGGGCGGTGTTGCCGACGCAGTAGTCGGTGGCGAGACCAACGACATCAACGGCCGTGACGCCGTGGGCCTGCAGCAACTCGACCAAGCGCGTCGGCTTGCCCGCATTGTCGTAGCAGGCGCCATACGAATCGACCTCGCGCTCCATGCCCTTCCGCCAAACGACGTTCAGGCGGTCCTTGCGGAGGAGCGGGTGCAGCTCGGCGCCGAGAGTGTCCTCGACGCAGTGCCGGGGCCAGACGGCGAACGACGCGTGATCGGCGGGGTGCAGATCCTGGGTGCCAACCTTCACCGCGTAGTCGTCGGCGGCGAGCCGCTCGTTGATCAGCGGCAGGATCTCGGCAGCGCCGGGGACGGCGAGGGCACCGCCTCCCATGAAATCGTTCTGAACGTCGATGACGAGGAGCGCGGTTTGAGCGGGAGGAGTGGCAGGTTTCATTTTCGTTTAGTCGTTTTGACCATACCTAAACGGCACGTCAAGCTAGTTTGGTCATTTCGACTGTTTTAGCCGAGCGAGAGGAAGAAGGGAGTCTTGTTCTCCCAGTTCCAGCGGTAGGTGGTGGCCTGGGGGCCGCGCACGCGTCGCGTGCCCACGGGCACGACGAGATCCTGCTTGAGCAGATCGCGCCGGAAGTTCGAGAGGTCGAGCTTCCGCCCAAGAATGGCGCCGTAAACGAGGCTCAGTTCCGACAAGGTGAAATCGTCGGTGAAGAAGTGGGGCGAGACCGGCGCGTATTGGATCTTGGCGCGGAGGCGCTCGACCGCCTTGGCGAGGATTTCTCCGTGGTCGAAGGCCCAGGGCTTGGAGTTGTCGGCGGGATCGACCCACTCCAGCAGATCGATCTTCTCGTCGCCGCCCGGCACGGCCGCCGGAACGGGAATCAGGCCGTAGTGCGCGATAGACACGACCCGCTCACGCGGATCGCGGCGCGGGGAGGTGAAGGTGTAGAGCTGTTCGAGATAGGTGTGCGCGAGGCCGATGGACTTTATCTTGCGCGCACAGGCGTCGTCCGCGCTTTCGTTTTCCCGGACATAGGTGCCGGGGAGACACACGCGGCCCTTGTGCGGTGCGGCGGCGCGCCGACCGCGAAGCACCACGAGGCGCTGATCGAGGATGCCGAAGAGGACGAGGTCGACGGCGACGGCGGGGCGGGGGTAGTCGTAGGTGTAGCGGGACATGGGGCGTCAGCGGGTGGGTGA
>JBILUB010000283.1:0-3827 GCA_044371245.1 Opitutaceae bacterium | reverse complement strand
GGGCTACGCGGTCAACCTGCTCGACACCCCCGGCCACAAGGACTTCTCGGAGGACACCTACCGCGTGCTCACCGCCGTCGACGCGGCCCTCATGGTCATCGACTCCGCCAAGGGCATCGAGCCCCAGACCCGCAAACTCTTCGAGGTCTGCAAACGGCGCGGCATCCCCATTTTCACCTTCATGAACAAGTGCGACCGCCCCACGCAAAACCCCCTCGAGCTCATCGACGAGCTCGAGCGCGTGCTCGGCCTCGCCCCCTGCCCCGTCACCTGGCCCCTTGGCAACGGCCCCACCTTTCGCGGCGTCTTCGACCGCCGCTCCTCCCAGGTCCACCTCTTCGAACGCGTGCCCGGCGGCGCCTTCCGCGCCCCGGTCAACGTCACCGGCCTCGCCGACCCGCAGGTCCGCGACAAATTCGACGACCTCACCTACGCCGAAATCACCGAGCAGATCGCCATGCTCGACGGCGCCACCGCACCCTTCGACCTCGCCGCCGTCCACGCCGGCCGCCAGACCCCGGTCTTCTTCGGCTCCGCGGTAAACAACTTCGGCGTCCAGCTCCTCCTCGAGGGCTTCCTGAAAAACTCCATTCCCCCGACCTCGCGACGCTCGGTCACCCTGTCGACCCCCGGAGCCCCCGCTCCCACCGAAGCCCGCGAGGTGCCGATCACCCACCCGAAATTTTCCGGCTTCGTTTTCAAAATCCAGGCCAACATGGATCCGAAACACCGCGATCGCATCGCCTTCATCCGCGTCTGCTCCGGCAAGTTTCAGCGCGACATGGTCGTCACCCACCAGCGCACCGGCAAACAGGTGCGCCTCTCCTCCTCCCACAAACTCTTCGGCCAGGAACGCGAGACCGTCGACGAGGCCTGGCCCGGCGACGTGATCGGCCTGGTCGGCCACGACGCCTTCGGCATCGGCGACACCCTCAGCGAAGACCGCTCCATCGCCTTCGACGAGATCCCCCGCTTCCCCAGCGAGGTCTTCAGCTACATCTTTAATCCCACCTCCTCCGACGCCAAAAAATACCGCGCCGGCCTCGAGCAACTCCTCCAAGAGGGCGTCGTGCAATCCTTCCACCCGCGCAACGCTCCCCCGGGCGCCACCCTGCTCGCCGCCGTCGGCCCGCTCCAATTCGAAGTCGTGCAAGCCCGGCTAAAGTCGGAGTACAACGCCGAGTCCCGCCTCGACCCCGCGCCCTGGACCCAGCTCCGCTGGGTCGAGCCCCACCCCGCGCTCGAAAACCCGCAGAGCCTCGTCGTCGCCAGCGGTGTCACCTTCGGCGCCGACAAATTCGGCCACCCCATCGTCCTCTTCCCCAACGATTGGACCCGCGAGTACTTCATCGAAAAAAATCCCGACCTGAAGCTCCACGAGATGCCCATCGAACAAGCGCTCGCCTAGCACCCCCGCGATCCTCCGCCCATGAGCCGATCTTCGCCCCTGCGCCTCCTCCTGGTCGCCCTCCTCGCCGCCGCCCTCGGCGCCACGCTCGCGCTCTGGCTGCGCCCCTCCGGCCAGCCCGCGGCCGCCCCGCCGAGCGACACCCCGCCCGCCAGCCCGACCCTCGCCCCCACCCCCGCGGCACCCGCCCCCGAGCCCGCCCCGCCGCCCTCTTCCGCGGCCAGCGCCCCGCTCCTCGAAGGAGATGCCGCCCACGAGGCCATCGCGGACCTCGCCGTCACCTACGACCCGGCGGCCGTACCCGATCTCGCCCGCTACCTCGCCCACCCCGACCCAGAGATCAGGTCCGCCGCGCGCGACGGACTCGTGCAACTCGGCGAACGCGCCGCCATCGCCCCCCTCGAGGCCGCCGCCTCCCGCGCGGCCGATCCGGAGGAGGCCTCCTCGCTCCGAGAGGCCGCCCGCTTCCTCGCCCTGCCCACCTGGACCGAGCACCGCGCCCGGACGCGGAGCCAGGCCACCCCCACCGGCTCCAGCCCATAGGGCGATCTCGCGCCACGTGGAGCCGCGCCGGCCGTCCCCTCCCTCCTCGCACCCACGGCCTGCCCCGCTCACGACCGATCGCGAGGCCCCGCATCGGGCGAGCCCGCGCATACTCGAAACGAGCGCGAACCCCTCCCCCGCCGTCAACCACCACGGTGAAAAACACTCCGTCCGGCCCGGTCCCCTCCCGCACCATCACCCCGGTCGCCGCCCCGCGGCAAGGTGGCGCCGCTCCTGCTCTCCGCCCCCACCCCATAAGCGCCCCCCAGCGACTCCGCTAGGACAGCCGGGCAAGCGCGCGAAGCCTGCGAAGCCCCGACGCCGGCGCTGATACTGTCTCCATCCACCACCACCCGCGCCTGCGCCCAGCCCGGCCCCGCCAAGAGCCAGGCCACCCCGAAAACCAGCCACAGCCGCGACCTTCGCACGACGTTAAAAATGAGGCCTGGCGACGCTTGGCTCATGCCCGGGCGGAGATGACGGGGAAAAGGCAGTGCCCCCCAGTTTAACCTCTCTCCCCCCGCAGCCCGGGAATGGAGGTATCTCCCCCCGCGCGACCCGGGGCGGATCCCGTTCGTGGCGCCACCACTTGCGCCGCCCCGCTGCCGCATTTGCTGAGCGCTGCGGCATCCCGACCAGACCACGACCCGCCGCCCAACCCGCAATCGCCCGACCACCACCCACCCATGCACACCACCCGCCCCGACACCCTCACCGGCAAAAAAGTCGCCATCCTCGTCTGCCACGGCTTCGAGGAGAGCGAACTGCTCAAACCCCAAAGCGCACTCGAAGCCGCCGGCGCCCAGACCTTCATCATCTCGCCCGAAATCGGCGGAGTGAAAAGCTGGTCCGGCGAAGCCTTCGGCGACTCCCTCGCCATCGATCAACCCCTCGCCTCCGCCCGCGCCGAAGATTACGACGCCCTCCTCCTACCCGGAGGCGTGATCAATCCCGACAGCCTGCGCACCCATCGCGACGCGATCGACCTCGTCCGGGCCTTCTTTCAAGCCGGCAAACCCGTCGCCGCGATCTGCCACGGGCCCCAAACCCTGATCGAGGCCGGCGTGGTCGGCGGACGCCGCCTCACCTCCTATCCCTCCATCCGCCGTGATCTGATCAACGCCGGCGCCCACTGGGTGGACGAAGAGGTCGTCGTCGACCAAGGGCTCGTCACCAGCCGCCAGCCCGCCGACATCCCCGCCTTCAACCGCAAAATGATCGAGGAAATCGCCGAAGGCATACACGCCGGCCAGCACGCCTGAGCCGGCGTGCGCCAGTTTTGCGCCCGAGACCCGTTGCCCCCCGCGGCAGGGCACCCCCGCCACACCGCCGGCCCCGCGCGTTTAGCGCTTTGCGCGGGGCCCGCTTTCGGCCCACTTTTCGCGCCCGGCCCCTCGCGCCGCACCCCGCCGTCTCCCGCGCATGTCCAGCACCGCCCCCTTCATCGGCCGCATCCAAAAACACGCCCGCGAACGTCTCGACTTCGCCACCGACGCGCCGCGAGCCGATCGCCTCGCCGCCTGTAAAGCCTTCCTCCGCCTCGAAAGCGCGATGATCCGCATGCGCCACGACGGCGGCGAGTCCGGCCTCGCGGTCTCCCAAGCCCGCGCGGCCATGGTGGACGTGATGCTCTCCCACCTCTTCGACCACGCGCTGGCCAGCTACCAGCGCGCCCAGGGCGCACTACCCTCCCCCTGCTCCCTCCTCGCGCTCGGTGGCTACGGCCGCGGCGAACTCAGCCCCCTGAGCGACATCGACATCATGTTCCTCTTTCCCTCGAAGGTCCGCCTCCAGACGATCCAGCCCCTTCAACAACACCTCATCGACGAAGTCCTCTACGTCCTCTGGGACTGCGGCCTGAAAGTCGGCCACTCCA
>JBILUB010000012.1:0-17853 GCA_044371245.1 Opitutaceae bacterium | reverse complement strand
TTCAGCAGATGTTCGCCGACGACGAACTACTCGACTTCCTCGCTGGCAAACAGGCCGCCAAGTAAACGCCAGGCTCTCGGCTGGATGGCGCCGCCTCGCCCGCGGCGCCTCCCCCCTCCAGCCCGCACTTCACCCTTGCCCTCGGCGGTCACCGAGCCCCACGGTCCCCGCACTCGCATGACGCACTTCGTCAAAGCCATTATCACCCGCGTAGCCCGCGCCCTCTGGCGCGAGCCCGGGTGTGCGTTGGCCACGATGACGAACTGAGCGAATCCTCAGACGAAACCGAAAAAGCCGACCGCACCCTCCCCGGTGCGGCTTTTTTTTCTCCGCACCGGACGGGCGTCCACCCACCGCCGCCATGTCCTCCGCCCACCCCGCCTCCGCCCACTCCGGCCGACGGCTCATGCTGCTCGCCGCGGCCTGCTTCGTCGCGAACGTGCTTATCATCCGCGCGCTCGGCCGCGCCGGGGCCGATGTGTGGGTCATCTCCGCCCTGCGCTTCGCCGCCGGTCTCGGGCTCTGCCTCGCTTTTTATCGCCGCAAACTCGATGTCGCCGCCCTCGCCTCTAAGCCACGCCTCATCCTGCGCGGCCTCGTCGGCGGGGCCACTACCTACGGCTTCTACCTGACCGTCATCCACCTCGGCGCCGGACGCGCGACTTTCCTCAACAACAGCTACGTCCTCTTCTCCGCCCTGCTTGCGGTCTCGGTGCTCGGCGAGCCCTTCCGCCGTCCGCTCGCCATCGGCGCCGTCGCCGCGCTCACCGGCCTCGGCCTGCTCACCGGCGCGGCCTTTGGCTTTACCCAGGTCGGCACCTACGACGCCGTCGCCCTGGTCTGCGCACTCGCCTCCGCCTGGATCGTGGTCGCCATCCGCCAACTGCACCAGGAGGGCGTGGCCACCGCCACGATCTTCGCCTCCCAGTGCGTCTACGGGCTTCTCCTCTGCGCACCCTTTCTGGTCACGACCGACCGCTGGCCGGAACCCGCGGTCTGCGCGGGTCTGCTGCTCGCAGGCTGCTGCGCGGGCGCGGGCCAGTTGGCCATGACCAGCGCTTACCGCCACCTCGCCGTCGCCGAGGGCGCGTTGATCCAGACTCTCGTGCCCCTGGGCATCGCGGCCGGCGGCCTGCTCTTTTTTGCCGAACGGCTCGGCGCCTGGGAACTCGCCGGCGGCCTGCTGATCGTCGCCGGCTCCACCTGGCCGATGCTGGCGCGGTCGCGCCCCCGACCACCCCCACCTAGCCCAGCCTGAAAAACTCCCGCGCGTTCGCCGTCGTGCGCGCGGCCAGCTCGGCCACCGGCACGCCGAGCGCCGCCGCCGCCGCCTCGGCGGTGTGGCGCAGGTAGGCCGGCTCGTTCGCCTTGCCCCGGTGCGGCACCGGAGTGAGGTAGGGCGCGTCCGTTTCGAGCATCAGCCGCTCGATGCCTTGCGCCACCAGCGCCGCGCGCACCACGTCGGCATTTTTGTAGGTCAACACTCCAGTGAATGACCCGCGCCCCCCGCGCCGAATCAGCTCGGCCATCTCCGCCGGACCCTCCGTAAAGCAGTGAAAGACCACCCGCTCCCACCCCACCCCACTGGCATCGATCATCTCCACACACTCCCGAAAGGCGCCGCGCGAATGCACCACCAAGGGACAGGCGAGCCGCTGCGCGAGGACCAACTGCGCGGCAAAGGCCGCCCGTTGCCAGGCGAAGATTTTATCCGCCTGGTCCACGTCGTCCTTCGGCAGATGAAAGCGGTCCAGCCCGCACTCCCCGAGCGCCACCGGCCGCGCGCCCTCACCACTCCAGTACTGCCCCATCTGCGCCACCTCTTCGCTCCAACGTCCATCCACCGAACAGGGATGCAGGCCCACGGTAAAACAAACCGTCCCCGCGTGGCGCTCCGCCAGCCCCCGATAAGGGGTCCAATCCTCGCTCGAGGTTCCGATCGTGATCAGACGCTCGATGCCCGCCGCCTTGGCCCGGACCAGCACCTCGGCCGTCTCCCCCCGACGATCAAAGCTCTCCAGGTGGGTGTGCGAATCGATCAGTTGCATGCCTCGATCATGCGCCCTGCTCCCCCACCGGGATCAAGCTCCGGGCGCGCCTCGCCCGCCGATGATCAATCCCACCGCCTCCTGGGCGGCCGCGAAGCCAAAGGGCGCCGTCACCCAGACCGCCGCGCCGAGTCCGGCCGAGCAGTCGAGCCGCGTGCTCGCGCCCGGCTCGGGCGTCGCCGCGCAGGTCCCGTCCGCCCAGGGGTAGACCGGCGGCTCCGTGCTCCAGACCGTGCGGATGCCGTAGCGATGACCCTCTCCGCCGGGAAACCCGTGCTCGCGGCGCAGCGTCTTGCGCACCTGCCGCAGGAGATCGTCGCCGCCGGACTCGCCGAGATCGCCCACCCGCAGACGGGTGCCGTCTCGCTTGCCGCCGGCGCCGCCGGTCGTCACGACCGGCAGGCCCCGCGCCACGCAGGCGGCGAGCAGACGGGCCTTGTGCGCCACCGAATCGATCGCGTCGACCACCACGTCGTAGGGCCGTTCGGGCGCGAGCAACCGGTCCGCGTTGGAGGCGACGAAAAACTCCGCCACCGCCGCGACCCGGCAGGCCGGGTTGATCAGGCGTATCCGCTCGGCCAATACCTCGACCTTGGCCCGGCCGATCTGGCCGTCGAGCGCATGGAGCTGGCGGTTGACGTTGCTCACGCAGACTTCGTCGAGGTCGATCAGCGTCAGGGCCCCGATCCCGCCCCGGGCCAGGGCCTCGGCCGTCCAGGAGCCGACACCACCCACGCCCACCACCGCGACATGGGCGGCGCACAGGCGCTCGAGCGCCGCGCCGCCGAGCAGCCGCCCCAACCCGCCGAAACGGGCGGCGTAGGTCTCGTCGCTCGCACCGATCATGCGCGGGGAAACTGCCGGCGCAGCAGCGCGGCGAGCCCGGGCTTGTCCAGTTCGTGCCGGGCGATGGCGATCATGGCGTCGTAGAGGACCATGTCTTGGGATGAGTCGCGGTGCCCGTTTAGCAGCAGAAAAACAGCCGCACAGGCGACGGCGGTGCGCTTGTTGCCATCGATAAACGCCTGGGACTCGGCGAGGTGAAACGCATAGCAGGCGGCGACCCCGTGGAGGTCAGCCCCGCCATAATTCCAAGCGTTTCTCCCGGCGGCCAAGGCGGAACGGAATGCGTTTCCGTCACGTAGTCCATCAAGCCCTCCGTGACGCTCCAGCGACACGCGATGAAGACCAAGCGCCATGGCCTCGGTCACAAAAATGGGCTCCGAATCGCTCACTCCGCCAATTTCCGAAACAACTCAGAATGCCGCTCCATGTAGGCACGGCCGAGGTCGATTCCGCGCGCGTCCACCGTGTTCTGGGCTTCGGTAGCGCACTTGTCCTGACGGCGGACAAACTCCCGCACTTCCGCCAACTCCTCGGGGGGCAGCTTCTTAATGAGTTCGATGACCTCGCTGGCACTCATGACGGGAATCACTCTAGTCCGCCCCGCGTCGCGCGCAAGCACCACGTCCGCACCCGCGCGGTCGCGCTTCAACGCAGCGAGCACCGCGCAAGCACGCCCTCCACCGCCAGCACCGCCCGGGCCTCGCGCTCCGCCGGCTCCGCGCCCCAGATCCGCATCCAGCGCGCGCCGGTTCCCTCCAAGGTCTCCAGAAACACGCGCCGGCACATCGCCCGGCCCGCCTCGTCGGGAAAACAGCGCTGCGGGTCCGGCGCCCAGGGCAGGTCGATGTCGCAAAACAGGTAAAGATCCGTCGCGCGCGCCCGCCGAGCCGCCTCGGTGCGCGCCCAGTCCGGGCAGGCGCCGGGAAAGAGCAGGTCGTCCCAGATCGTGCAGGTGAGCAGGTCGGTGTCGTGCAGGACGAGCCGCGCGCCGTCGGCCTCGGCCCGGGCCCGGGCCGCGTCCTCCGCCGCGGCCTGCCCGCGGGCGATGTCGTCGAGGCTGGCCGCGGTGATCACTCCGTCATGGGAATCCCAATACGCGCGCACATACTCCGCCGACCACGGCGCGGCGAAGCGGGCCGCGAGCCGCTCCGCCAGGGTCGACTTGCCGGTGGATTCCGGGCCGAAGAGCACGACGCGCTGCACCCGATTTCCGGCGACGCTCATGTTTTTCCTTCCGCCTGCCCGCGCATCGCCCGGCGCCACTCGCGCCAGCCTTCCCACGCCATCACCGCGAAGATCGCGTAGAGCACGGAAAACCAATAAAACTCCTTCGTCCAAAAAACACCGACCGCGATCACGTTGGCCACCAGCCAGCCGACCCAGTTGTCCACCACCTTACGCGCCTGTAAGATCTGCGAGCCCACGCTGAGGGAAAAGACGAAGGCGTCCGCCCAGGCCAGCGACGCGCCCAGTCGCGCCATGATCGAGCCCCAAACCACCCAGAGCATCGCGACCCCGAGCCCCCAAGCGAGCCGCGCGCGCCCGCCCAAGGCCGTGATCGGTAGCTCTTCACCCTTCGCCGCCGCGGCGCTCGTCCAGTGCCACCACCCATAGGCCAAGGCGACGAAGAACATGCCCTGCAAGACGGTCTCCGAGTAGAGTCCGCCGAAGAAACAGACCCAGCCAAAAATCGCCACCTGCACCAGGCCGATCGGGAAGGCCCAAAGGCTGCGTTTCATCATCAGCCACACGCCCACGATGCCCAGCACCGTGGCGATTTGCTCGGCGGCGCTTGCCCCGATGGCGCCGGCGAGGATCTGGGACCAAATGGGCTCGGGGTCGCTCACGGATGCCCCGCCACATAGGCCTCGAGCGCCTCGCGCGTCACCGCGTGACGCGCCGCGCAGCGCGGGCACTGGATGGTGATGACGGGCGCGTCCTCAAAGAGTCCGGCCGGATCGGTCTTCATCACCGGCGCGAGCACCTCGAGCATGCGCTCCTGATTACACCCGCAGTGCCAGCGGCAGACACGCTTCTCCATCTCCGTCACCGTCTCGGCGGACGCGCCGGGCAGGAGGCCCCGCACCGAGTCGGCGTCGAGCGCGGCGAACCAGGCCTGGTCGCAGTCGGGGTGTTCACAAACCAGCGCGAACTCCTCCTCGGCCAGCTGGAAAAACTTCACCGGCCGCTGCTCGCTGCGCGCATAAAATGTCTCCATGCCGAGCACGGGGTCGGCGCCCGCGAAGGGCACCACGCTGCGCCGCTTCGGCTGCCGCCCGCGCACGACGTCGGAGTAGAAAAGATTCTCCGGGAACTCCTTCACGTTCTCGTCAAACACCCGGCCGGTCACCGCGCCCGTCTCGTTGTCACCGGTGAGGAAGAGGTTCACCCGGGGCTGCTGCAGATTGATCGTCCACGCGGTCAACTCATTCCATGGGCGCGAGGCGCAGTGCAGCACGAAGGCGGCGAGCGCGCGCTTGAAGAGCGCGTCGTGCGCCTCGGCCGGCCGCACGCCGTGCTTGCCGAGGTGAAGGTAGTAATCGACGTAGAGGTCGGAGACGTTCGCCCGGGCCAGCAGCACGTTGCGTCCGCGCACGTAAAAAGTGCGGACCTCGAGGCCGGGCTCGGCGGGATCGATCGGGGTGGACTGGGCCATGAAGTCGATCACGGAGCAACAGGTGCGCCCGCTTGTCCAACGCGGAGTACACTCGGCCGACGAAGCCCCCGCCCGCTCCCTACCAGACCCGGGCCCAGAGCAGCTTCAGATAGCGGCTTTCCAGGCAGTTCGAGTAGACCGGGTGGTCCGCGCCCGCTCCCGTGCGGTCGAAAAATTGGAGCCGTCGATTCAGCCGGTGGGCCGCCTTGATCACGTGCTCCTCGAAATCCTCGGAGGAGAGCAGGCCGGAGCAGGAGCAGGTGACAAAGATCCCCCCCGGCTTCACCAGCGCGAGCGCCAGCTGGTTCAGGTCCTCGTACTTCCGCCTGCCCTCGGCGTTGCCCGCGGCCTCGCGGGTAAAGATCAACTTCGGCGGGTCCAGCACCACGACATCCCACTTTTCCCCGTTCTGCGCCATCTGCCGCGCGTAGGCGAACGCGTCGGTATGGACAAACTTGATACGCGCCTGGTTCAGGTTCGCGTTGCGCCGCGCCATCGCCACCGCGGCCTCGTCGAGATCCACCGCGGTCACCTCCTCGGCCTCGCCGTTTACCCGCGCGTTTAGCGAAAATCCGGCGCTGTAGCAGCAGAGGTCGAGCACGCGCGCCCCGCGGGTGAAGCGCGCCAGCAAACGGCGGTTCTCCCTCTGGTCGCAGAAAAAGCCCGTCTTGTGCCCCTCGGCAAAGTCCACCTCGTAGCGCACCCCGTGCTCGCGGATTTTCACCCGCGCGGGCGCCGCGAGGTTCGTCTCGTTGAACCAGCTGGGCTTTATCCCCTCCAGCGAGCCGAGGTCGTGGTCGACGTGCACCCGCGCGTGCCTTGTCCCCGCCAGCTCGTGGAGCAGCGGCAGCCACCCGGGCAGGCGGCGGGCCATGCCAAAGCTCATCACCTCGCACAGCAGGGTGTCGGCGTAGCGGTCCACGATCAGTCCGGAGAGCCCGTCGCCGTCCGAGTTGATCAAGCGGTACGCATCGGTCGTTTCCTCGAAACGAAACAACTCGCGGCGCATCGCCACCGCCCGCCGGATCGCGGTCTCGAAGTAGGCCTCGCCCAGCTGCGCATCCGCACCGTGCGCCACCACTCGCAGCACCATTTTCGCCCGGGGATTAAAGAGCCCGATGCCGAGCGGCTGCCCCCCCTTGTCGTACACGTTGACCAAATCCCCCGGCTTCGCGTCGGGCGAGGCCTCACCCAGCAGGCGCGGGAAAATGGCGGGCTGAAACGTGAAGTACTTCAGCTGCACCCAGGGCCGCCGCCGCTCGGCCGGCGGCACGGGAGGAGGCAGCTGCCGCCCTCCGCCCGGCGCCGGAGCGGGCGCAAAAAGGGACTCGTCATCGGCCGCGGCCTCCGCCGCCGAGGGACGGACTGCGGGTGCGGGCTCGGGAAATTCGCGGGACATGGTTGGCGGAAAGGGGACCCGTCCAACTCCCCACAATCCAGCCCCGCGGGCGAGGGTTTTCATTGACCCATTGACGGCTCGGGGCCGCGGGACGTGGATCCACGTGCACCGTTCGTCTCCACCCCTCCTCCATCCGCTCTCCGCCCGCATGAAACGTTTTGTCCTCTTCCTCATCGGGCTCCTGCTGCTCACCGCGCTTGGTTGGTTCGGCCATAATCTCTGGCAAACCACGCGCTACTTCGCGGACAACGGCCGCGAAGCCACCCTCGTCGTCGGCGAGCGCTACAACACCTCCTACTGGGCCACGCCCCCGCTCAAAAAGATCCACACCTTCACCGCGCTGCTCTCTCCGCGGCATGAGGTGCTGATCGAGACCGATCGCGAGCTCTCCCCCGGGGAATCGGTGCCCATCCTCTTCCTCCCCCGCGATCTGGCGGCCAATCTTCGCGCCTACTCGCTCCGCCCCTTGGTCAACAGCCTCCGCCTCCGCACCGAGCGCGACGGAGCTCCGGTCCGCATCGAGGACACCGATCCCTTCGACCGCCTGGTCGACCGCGCCATGGGACCTCCGGCTCCCGGGACCTGGGTGCGGGAACGCCCCGTGGCCGAGGCCGCACCGGACCGCGGCAAGCCCACCGTGCCCTTCATTCTCGGCACCCCCGGAGACGCTCCCTGGACGCTCCTGCGCCGGGATCTGCGCGTCGGCGAGTGGCTTGCCCTCGGCTTTTTCGTGTTGGCCATCCAATGGTTTTTCGCCTCGGCCTGGGAGAATCAACGCGCCGCCTCCCGGCCCGACGCCGACCGCCGCGATTTTATCCACCCTTCCCTGCGCCGCGTGGACGCCGCCGGCTTCGAGCCCTCTCAGGCGAAACTCACCTATGTCCCAAAACCCGACGCCGAGATCGTTCTACCCGAAGCGGAGATGAAACGCCTCGCCGCCGAGCGCGCCGCCGCCGCTTCCCGCCCGCCGGCCCTCGCCGGTCCACCCTCGGCCGCTCCGTCCTCGCCCGCCGCCCCCGATCCAGCCCTCACTCCTCTCGCCTTTCGCCGCGGCGCCTCCCGCGAGCAGCCAAACCAGCCCGCTCCCGACGGCCTCGCCACCGCCCCCCTCACCCCAAACCCCGAGGCCCTGCCCCCGCTCACGCGAAACGAAACCGCCCCTCCGCTGCCCCCCGCCGAGGAAAATATCGCGCTGAAGCTACCTCGCAAACGCGACTAAGGACCCTGCGCAAACCCCTGGCGATACTTGGCCCATCGCCTGCTTCGCCGGGCCTATGGCCTGGCCGCTCTCCCCACTCGATCCTTCCGCCTCCCGCCGCGGCGCGACGCGCGCCTTTACCCTCATCGAGCTGCTGACCGTCATCGGCATCATCGGTGTTCTGAGCGCCATCCTTATCCCGGTGGTTGGCAAGGTTCGCGACAGCGCCCGCTTCTCCAAGGGTACGGGAAACCTGCGCGAATGGGTCCGCGCGAACCTCCTCTACGCGAACGACCACCGGGGCGTCATCCCCCACGACGGCGGCGTCAGCTTCGCCACCCCAGACAACGACCGCATCTACAAAGGCGTGCGCGGCTGGTGGAATGAGCTCCCCCCCTACCTCGGCAGTAAAACCATCGCCGAGCTCGCGGCCACCAACAGCGCCCCCCGGCTCGACTCCGACTCGGTTTTCGTCTGCCCCCGGGCCGCGGTCGCCTCCACCAGCACCGCGCCAGCCTGGCTCTGCTACGGCCCCCCCGCCGACGGCTCCTCCACCGCCGCGGCCAGCGGCTACCTCTCCTACACCCACAGGATCCGCGACCCGGCGCGCACCGTGCTTTTCGCCGAACTCACCAACCACTCCCCCGGCGCCACCGGCTCCTTCCCCAACGCCAACCCCCGCGTACTCGCCTCCCAAAACCGCTGGGGCGGCGACGGCAGCCGGACCGGCGGCCGCGCACTCCTCGGCTTCTACGACGGCAGCGTGCGCCCCTTCACCGGCGCCCAGCTTGCGGCCCAGGGCGCCAGCGCGCTCGCCAAAAAAGGTGAAAACCCCGACCGGATCATCTGGGATTGGCGCCCCTGATCCGCCCGATGAACACCCCCGCAGCCCGCGCCGCCCACCTCGATCAACGCCTCGCCCAGCTCTACCCCGAGACCCCCATCCCCCTCAACCACCACTCGCCCTTCACCCTCTTGGTCGCCGTCCTGCTCTCCGCCCAGTGCACCGACCGACGCGTCAACCTCCAGACCCCGGGGCTCTTCGCCCTGGCCGATACTCCCGGGCAGATGGCTCGCCTCTCCGTCGAGGAAATCGACGCCCACGTGCGCCCCTGCGGCCTCGCTCCCCGCAAGGCCCGTGCGATCAAACGCCTCTCCGAGATCCTCCTCGAAAAACACCAGGGGCGGGTCCCCCGTGACTTTGCCGCCCTCGAGGAACTCCCCGGCGTCGGCCACAAGACCGCCTCCGTCGTCATGGCCCAGGCCTTTGGTGTGCCCGCCTTCCCCGTCGACACCCACATCCACCGCCTCGCCCGGCGCTGGCGCCTCACTCCTCTCTCCGCCTCCGTCGAGCGCACCGAACGCGACCTCAAACGCCTCTTCGCCCCCGAGCGGTGGAATGCGCTCCACCTTCGCATCATCTTCTACGGCCGCGAACACTGCACCGCCCGCGGCTGCGACGGCACCGTGTGCCCGCTTTGCCGCGAGCTCTTTCCCGCCCGCCGCCGCGCCGTTCGCATCACCCGCGCCTGAGCCGCCCGGGCCCCCGTCAACGCGTCAGCCTCCACAGCCGCCACCCCAGCAAACCCGTCGCCACCGCCAGACCCGCCGCCAGGGCCCCCCAGATCGCCTCCAAACCGCCCCCGCAGCGCACCCCGAACCACCAGCCCGCCGGCAGGGCCAGGATCCAGTAGGCGACGAAGGAAGCGACCAGGGGCACCTTCACATCGGTCAAGCCCCGTAGTGATCCGGCGAATACGACCTGCAGTCCGTCAAAAAGCTGAAACACGCCCGCGATCACCAGCACCCGGGCCGCCAGCTCCACCACCGCGCCGTCCCGGCTGAAGCCCCCCGCCACCGCCTCCCCCCCCAGCACGAAAGCCACCGTCGAGGCCGTGGCCGTACCGCAGGTCAACAACACCGCGCCCACCGCCATCGGCCTCACCCGATCCCTCCGCCCCGCTCCCACCGCCTCGCCCGTCCGCATGCCCACCGCGATCGACAGCCCCAGCGGCACCATAAACGTCAGGGCCGCGCAGGAAATCGCGATCTGATGCGCCGCCAGCGGCACCGTCCCCAGCCACCCCGCCATCACCGCCGCCGCCGAAAAAGCCCCGCCCTCGAAAAACAAGGCCGCCCCCATCGGCAAACCCAGCGACCACATCACCCGGGCACCCTCGCGCGTCACCCGGGCCGCCCGCGCCGCCGCCAGCTCCCGGGCAAAGACCGCCCTGCGCGCCAAGCGCCACCGCAGCACCCACACCACCGCCCAGCGCGACACCAGAGTCGCGACACCCGCTCCCTCCAAACCCCACTCCGGCGCGCCCAGCCGGCCGTAGATAAACATCCAGTTTAGCAACACATTCAGCCCCGCGCCCCCCAGCATGATCACCAAAGGCTCCCACGGCCTCCCCAGCGCCTCCGCAAACTGACGATCCGCCTGAAACAACATCGCCGGCACCAGCGAGGCCGCGATCAACCCATAGTACGGCCCCATCGCCGCCACCACCTCCTCCGGCTGGCCGAAACTATCCGCCACCCACAGACTCGCCCCCATCACCCCGGCCAGAACCAAACCCGCCGACCACGCCAGCCAACGCGCCTGCCGCAGCCACTCCCCCGCCTCCTCCGGCCGCCCCGCCCCGTGCGCCCGCGCCACCAACACCGACCCCGGCTGCAACAACCCGATGCACCCCACAAAAATCACCCCGAACACCGCCCCCGTGAAGGACGCCGCCGCCAGCTCCACCGTACCCACCCGTCCGATCATCATCGAGTCGGTGATTCCCATCAGCATCTGGCTCACCTGCCCCACCATGATCGGGAAGGCCAGGGCCAGCGTCTGCCGCAGTTCTTGTATCCATTTAATCATGACGAAGACCCCCGCGGACGGGCGTTGATCGACCAGCCTCCGTCGCCCACCGCCCCCGTGCAAGGCTTTGCCCCTTTCATCCACCGCCCTCCAGGCCCCCTCTCTTCACTCCGCCCGCCTCGCCCCGACTCGCCGGCCACCGCGACGACCTTATTCTACGTTACCCTCTTTTTTCCAGATGTTTAGAGTATCCACCGACGCTCCTGCGGGTCTTTTCCCGTTGTCGCCCCGCCCCCGCCCGGGCACATCGACCGCCCGTCACTGTCCCTTGTCGCCCATGCTCACGACGCCACCTCGCCCGCCCCGGCCCGCCTTCGGCCCGGCGCGCCTCCTTCTCCGCGCCAGCCTGCTCCTCGTCGCCGCCCTGCTCCCTTCGTTTTCCCCCGCCCAGGAAAAGACCCTCGGCATCGGTCCGGTCGATATCGCCCCGGCCCTCCTTCTCGACGCCTCCGAAAGCACCCAGACTTCCCTGCGCCGCGTCGCCGAGGCCCTCGACGGCCAGTTCCTCTCCGCACTCCAGGACACACGTAAGTTTCAACTCGTCGCCCGCCGCGACCTCCCCGCCCTCCGACGTGACGGCGGCCTGCCCGACCCCGAGGTCTCCGGCTCGCCCGCCGTCGATTACCTGCTCGTCCCCAGCATCGACGACTTCCAGGATATCACCGAAAAAATGAACTTCCCCGCCCTCGGCCGCAGCGCCGAACGGCGTACCCTCCGCCTCGGCCTCCTGGCCAAAATCTACGAAGCCCGCACCGGTCGCCTGCTCGAGGCCGCCAACCTCCAAATCGAGCAACACGACGCCCACCATACCACCGCCGCCCTCCAAAGTGCGGGCGGCTCACCCCTGGACGCCCTCCTCCGCCGACTCGCCGAGAGCGGCGCGCGCGTCACCACCGCCCGCGTCCTCGACGTCATCCACCCTGCCCGCATCGTCGCTCGCACCGGCAACATCGTCACCATCAACCGCGGCGACGGCACCGGCATCGCCCCCGACCAAACCTGGCAAGTCTTCGCCCTGGGCGCCGAACTCGTCGACCCCGACACCGGCGCCTCCCTCGGCCGTGAAGAGAGCCCCGTCGGCCGCGTCCGCATCCAGCGCGTCACCCCCCGCAGCGCCCAGGCCGAGATCGTCGAGGAGGGCCAAGGTCTCGATCGCGGCGCCCTCGTCCGACGCGCCGCGGACTGAGCGCTCCCTCCCCGCGACGCTCCATGTTCACCCGCCTCCCCGCCCGCCGCCCGCGTCCCGGCCTTGCCGCGCTCCCGCTCCTCGCCCTTCTTCTCAGCGCCTGCCAAACCTACACCCAGCGCAGCCAGTCACGCGACGAGGCCCTGCGCTCCGGCGACATCGCCACCGCCCTCACCGAGTCGGATCGCGCCCTCTCCCGGGCCGACCCCGATGACCTCGTGCTCCTGCAACTCGAGCACGCCACCCTCCTGCGCGCCGCCGCCCTGGCCAACCTTCCCCACGACAAATCCACCCCCCCCCCGCCCGCCCCCGCCGCCCCGGTCGCGCAGACCCAGACCTCCGCCGCCCTCCTCGCCGCCTCACCGGCCGACATCTCTCCACGCATCGCCTGGCTCACCCGCTCCATCGCCGCCTTCGAAGAAGCCCTCCGCCGCATCCAGGCCTACGACGAGGCCGCCCGCGTCTCGCTCAGCTCCGAGACCACCGCCCTTTTCACCAACCAGGCCGCCCTACCCTACCGCGGACGCGCCTACGACCGCGTGATGCTGCACACCTACCAGGCGCTCAACTACCTTCAACTCGCCGACCCCGCCGCCGCCCGCGTCGAGCTTAACCGTGCCCTTCAGAGCCAGCGCGACGCCCTCGCCGCCAACGCCCGCCGCATCGAAGAAACCCGCGCCCTCGCCGAGCGCTCCCGCTCCGGCGTCGCTCGTGATCCCGACGGCCGCTCCGCCCCCGCCTACGACACCGAGCGCGCCCTCGCCGACCCCCGCACCTCCGCGGGCCTCTCCACGATCGAGGCCCGCCTCGACGCCGCCATCCTGCCCTACGGCGATTACGTCAACCCCTTCACCACCTTCCTCGACGCACTCGTCTTCACCCAGCTCGCCGGCGACTCCGCCGACCTCGAGCGCGGCCGCAAAAGCTGGGAACGCGTGCTCACCTTTGCCCCCGACAACCCCCACGTCCGCGCCGACCACCTCGCTGCCGATCCCACCCTCGCCGCGACCGCCCCACCCCCGCCCCACGGCATCACCTACCTGATCTTCGAAACCGGCTCCTCGCCCTACCGCGGCCAAACCCGCATCGACCTGCCCCTTCTCCTCTTCACCGACAACATCTCCTACGTCGGCATGGCCCTGCCCGAGCTCAACTTTGTCCCCGGCCACATCCCCGCCCTCGAGGCCATCACCAGCGACGGCCAGCGTCACCGCAGCTCCCTCCTCGCCTCGATGGACAGCGTCATCGCCCGCGACTTTCGCAACGAATGGCCGACCATCCTCACCAAAACCATCCTCGCCACCGCCACCAAAGCCACCCTCGACGCCGTCCTGCAAAAACAACTCGAAGACCAAGTCGGCCCCACCGGCGCCCTCCTGGCCCGCATCGCCACCGCCGTCACCCAAGCCGCGCTCAACATCGCCGACACCCGTTCCTGGCGCAGCCTGCCCAAGGAATTTCACTACGCCCGCCTGCCCACCCCCCCCGATCACCGCCTCACCCTCCAGGGCGCGGGCCTGGCCCGCAGCGTCGATTTGGAACCCGTCGCCGTCCAGGTCGTCTACGTGAAAAGCCCTTCCCCGTTTTCTCCCCTCCTCGTCACCCGCTTCACCCTCCGTCGCTAAACCACACTTCCCCCCGCTCTCCCCGCATGAAAATTCCGGCCCTCCTCGCCCTCCTCACCGCCCTGCTGGCCAGCGGCTGCACCTCCAGCGTCAACACCGTCTCCCGCGCCGAGCCCTCCGCCACGCCCACGATCGTCGCCGACCAACGTGTCGTCACCGACCAGTCCCTCGCCCGCAAACTCGCCATCGTCTCGGTCAACGAAGCCACCGTTTCCGGCGACCTGCTTAAAATCCAGGTCACCCTCGAAAACCTCAGCGCCAAGCCCCAGGCCTTCACCTACAAATTCGACTGGATCGCCCGCGACGGCATGGAGCTCACCGGACCCACCGGCGGTTGGAAGCAGATCCAGCTCGAAGGCCGCGAGGTCCGGGCCGTTTCCGCCATCGCCCCCGCCCCCTCCGCCGCCGATTTCCGGCTAAAGATCCGGGAAAACTGATCCCCGCCCCGCCCCCTCCCGCGACCATCCGCCTCCAACCCAACGCATGAAAACCGCCGCCCTCGCCACCACCCTCGCCGCCGCCCTCCTCGCCGCCGGCTGCGCCTCCAAAAACGACGCCCGCTACATCGACCCCCAGGGTCCCCAGACCATCGTTTCCCTCAGTCAGATCAACATCCAGGATTGGAACGCCGCCGCCGACCGCCTCGTCGCCACCCTGCTCGCCTCCGGCGTGCTCGAGCGCGCCCCCGAACGCCCCGCCGTCATGGCCATCTCCCGTATCCGCAACAACACTACCCAGCAGGTCGACACCGACAGCCTCACGAAAAAAATCCGCGTCGCTCTCAACCAGACCGGCAAGGTCGTCACCACCACCACCATCGGCGCCGACGGCCGCGTCGAGGACCCCCTCGCCGCCGAGCTCGGCGCCATGCAGACCTTCGTCGACGGCCGCAAAGCCGCTCCGCCGCTCCCCTACTACACCCTCTCCGGCAAGCTGCTCGAGGACCGCGCCAGCGTGGGCGACGTCAACCAGGTTACCTACACCTTCCAGCTCAGCCTCACCACCGTGAAGGACGGCCTCGCGGTCTGGGAAGACGAACAACAGATCACCAAACAGGGCCGCCGCAGCTCGGTCGGCTGGTAAGAGCCCGCCCCACCGCCCTCCCCCGGCCCGGCCGCGCCCTCGGGTGCCCCGGGCTTTTCTGTTTTCCATCCCCCCGCTCGCGCCACTACTCCCCCCTGGCCCGCCCACCTCGCGCATGCGCCCCCGTCACCTCTTCCTCGCCCTCCCCCTCCTCCTGCTCCTCGGCCTGCTGGTCATCGGCCTCCGGGACCACTCCCGCCCTCCCGCTCCATCAGCCCCTCTCACCCCCGCCCCCGCCCCGCTTCCCCCGAGTTCACCGACTCCCTCCGCCTCCGTCCCTGCCGCCCTCCCTCCCCCTCCGGTCCCGTCCGACCTCCCAGCCAGCCCCGACGCCCAGGCCGCCGGCACGCCCCGCCGGCCCACCCCGCTCCGCATCCCCGTCGGGACTCCCATCCCGGAGCTCTTCCCCGGTCAGGCCCTGCGCGACAACATCCAGGCACTCGCCAACACCTACGACCCCACGCGCATCCCCGCCATCGCCGCGTACCTGGACCATGATGAGCCCACCGTTCGTGAGGCCGCCCGCCTCGGCCTGCTCCAACTCGGCGACCCTGCCGCCCTTCCCTTGCTGCAAAACGCCCGCGCCGATACCCAGGAAGAAAAAGATGCCCGCCAATGGGTTATCGACGCACTCACTCCCCCGCCGCCTCCTCCACCTCCTTCGCCCGAGGATGAGGCTCCACTTCCCTTTCCCTAAAGCCCGCGTCCTGCGCTCGCCCCGCCAAGCGCAAAACATCCACGAAAAATGCCGGCCAACGCGGTTCCAGGCTGGCACAAGGAGCTCTTCCCGCTCAATACGAGCGTCGGTTTACCTTAGTTAAATTACTAATCTTCTCTATGCATATCCGCCCCCTCCTCGCCGCCAGCGCGCTCCTCTTGGGCGCCGTGAACGCCTCCGCCCAGTTCATCGAGTTGCTCACCGAAGCCCCCGTCACGGTTTCGGCCACGCTCACCACCTCGGTCACGACGGTCTCCCCCACCGCCCGAAGCACCACCCAGACCAACACCACGCTCAACCAAGCCGCCGTCATCGCCGACCTTCAGGCGGCCGGCATCATCCCCGGCACCAGCACCACCGGCTGGAGCCTCGTCGCCGTTCGCTCCGCCGCTCCCGACCTCGAGTACGTCGACGCCACCTTCTACTTCTACGCCGTCAACACCGGGCTCAACACCCGCGTCTTTGTTCCCTCCCTCCGCTTCGCGGCCTCCTCCTTCGCCTCCGCCGCCCGCTACACCGAGCGCCACCAGGGACAATACGTCTACAGCTCGGCCGGCTCTCGCTTCACTCACGTCGCCTACGACTACCGTCCCGCCTTCTCCGCCACCGGCGGCACCTTCGCCATCCAAAGCTCCCAGGTGGCCGGACTCGCCCGCATCGACTTCGTCGCCCGCGAACTAGCCGACGGATTTGAAGTCGTCTTCTTTGCCATCCCCTCCCTCCGCGTCACTGCCCGCGGCGGCTTCGAAGCCGCCGTCTCCGGCGGCTCGGGCAACTCCGAAGGCATCATGACCCTCAGCATCGCCACCGGCGCCCCCAAACTCGTCCCCGCGTCCCTCTACCCCGACGTGCCCACCCTCTAAACCGCGCGCCCGGCATCCACCATCCTCCCGACTCTCCCATGAAACTTTTCTCCCCCCTCTCCCTCGCCGCCGGCCTCCTCTCCCTGCTCGCCGCCGGCCAAGCCGCCGCCCAGGCACCCTATCTCGAGACCCGCCCCGTAACCATCCACTGGAACTTCACCCTCACCGGCGTCAGCGGCACCACCATCGGCAAACGCCCGCTCCCGGTCGATTCCTCCGGTAACATCCTCGGCATCGACGACCCCGATAAACTCAATCCCAACGACCGCATCACCACCGAAAATGGCAGCCTCATCACCTACGCGGTCGGCAACGGCGAACAGGACTTTATCGTCAAACACCTCGTTCGCGCCGTGATCGAGGACGGCCGCTACGGCCTCTCCGAACAAGACATCGAAGGCCGCTGGGAGCTCACCGCCGTGCGCGAACCCCAAACCACCGTCGTCGGCGCCGCCACCACCCCCTACGAGATCTTCCTCACCCGGATCGAGCCCAGCCGCCGCGGAGGCCGCATCAGCGCCGCCTACCCCACCAGCGAACTCTCCTCCCTCACCGTCGACGGTTTCACGATCGAGGACGGTGAAGCCGTCTTCCAGCCCACCATCATCCCCACCGGTCTTTTCATGACCTTCGACCAATTGGCCGGCGCCTACTCCGAGACCCTCTCCGGCGACCGCGTCACCCGGGCCACGGGCACCATCAGCGTGGCCTTCACGATCAACTTCACCTCCGTCTTCGCCGACGATCCCCGCTATTCCGCCAAACCCACCGTCGAACAAGACGAGTTCGGCAACGATGTCCGCGTCCCCCCCGTCCTCGGCAAAGACTTCCACTCCAAGGTCAACACCTGGAACGCCGCCGCCTCCGGCGTCATGACCGCCGGCATCCGCAGCACCGCCGGCGACCTGCCCGCCGTCGTGCCCACCCGCATGAAGGTCGCCGCCATCGGCTCCTGGAGCCACATCTTCACCGATTACAGCGGCCTTCCCGACAGCGAGATCAAGACCTCCGGCTTCGGCGGCATCGCCCCCCTCAGCATCAAGATCGGCGAGGCCAAGTTCCAGCGGCGCGAGCTCTTCTTCTCCTTCCGCTGATCCACCCCTCCAGGCCACGGCCCCCGGGGCCCGACCGCACCCGCGGTCGGGCCCTTCTTTTTTCCGCCTTACCATTTCCCCCGCTTTCGGCCTCGCTCCCTCCCGACACTCCGACCGCACGCCATCCATGAACGACGCCGCCCTCGACGACCCCTCTCCCTCCCCCGCCCCCGCCGAACCGGGCGAGGTCGGCCTCGTCCACGCCCGCGACTTTCACTCCGCCCAGCCCTTCCTCTGCGACGACGGCCACCTCCTCCCCGGCCTC
>JBILUB010000015.1:0-17516 GCA_044371245.1 Opitutaceae bacterium | reverse complement strand
GGGGGGGCGGGGGGGCGGGGGGGGGGGGGGGGGGGGGGGGGGCGGGGGCCGGGGGGGGCGTGTGCGGGTGGTGGGGGGGGGGGGGGCGAGGGCGCCACGGTAGCGGGGGTCGAGGTCGTACTCGGTGAGCCGGGCGCCGCGGTGGAACACGACGGCGTTTTCACAAAAGTTGCGCAGTTCGCGGATGTTTCCAGGCCAGCGGTAGTCGCAAAGGGTGCGGAGGGCGCCGGGCTCGAGCTGGGGCGGGGGCGAGCCGTTTTCCTTGGCGAAAAACTTCAGGTAGTGGGCGAGGAGGAGCGGGATGTCGTCCGGCCGATCCCGCAGGGGGGGCATGAGCAGGCGCACGACGTTGAGCCGGAAGTAGAGGTCTTCACGAAACTTCCCCTCGGCCACCATGCGTTCGAGATTGCGGTTGGTGGCGGCGACGAGGCGGACGTCGAGGGTGATGGGTTTGCCGCCGCCGACGCGCTCGATGCCGCGGGTCTCGAGGAAGCGGAGGAGTTTGACCTGGGTGCTGGCGGTGATCTCGCCGATCTCGTCGAGAAAGAGGGTGCCGCCGTCGGCTGATTCGAAGCGGCCGATGCGGCGTTCGGTCGCGCCGGTGAAGGCGCCGCGCTCGTGGCCGAAGAGTTCGCTCTCGAGGAGGTTTTCGGAGAGGGCGGCGCAGTGCACGGCGACGAAGGGGCCGCGGGAGCGGGAGCCGGCCTGGTGGAGGGCCTGGGCGATGAGTTCCTTGCCGGTGCCGCTCTCGCCTTCGATGAGGATGGTGGCGCGGGAGGGGGCGACGAGGCGGACCTTGTCGATGAGATCGCGGAGCGCGCCGGAGTGGCCGATGAGGCCGTCGAAGCTGAATTTCTCGTCGAGGCGTTCGTGGAGTTGGCGGACCTCGACTTCGAGGGTCTTGGTTTTCAGGGCCCGTTGGAGGAGGACTTCGAGGCGCTCGAGGTTGACCGGTTTGGTGAGGAAATCGACGGCGCCGCGTTTCATCGCCTCGACGGCTGTATCCACGTTTCCATACGCGGTCATCATGATGACGGCCGGGCGCTGGGGCAGGGCGAGGGCCTTGTCGATGACCTTGAGGCCGGATTTGCCGGGCATGCGCAGGTCGGTGAGCACGGCGTCGAAGGGCTGGGCTTCGAGCAGGTTGAAGGCTTCGTCGGCGCTGGCGGCGAGGGAGACGTCGTAGGAGTCCTCGAGGGCCTGGCGCAGGCCTTCGCGGGTGTGCTTCTCGTCATCAACGATCAGGACGCTGGGCAACATGCCGCGAATGACGTCGTGTGCGGCGGCGGGGTCAAGCAGGGGTGGGACAAATCGTCACGCCCCGGGGTGGGCTGGGGCTGCGGCGGGGTGTTGCGAGGTGGGGGCGGTGGTCTTTTGTGCTGGCGGGTTTTTCTTCGCCCGCCCTCTTCTATCCTCTCCGTCCCGCCGTGTTCACGATGCGTCGTTTTTTATGGGTCTTGTTTTTGTGGCCGGGGTTTTATGCGGGGGCGCGGGGTGAGGGCGAGGTGCCCGAGGGGTTGGCGGAGGCTCGGGCCCTGATCGAGGGGGGGCGTTTGCCGGAGGCGCGGGCGCCGTTGGAGGCGTGGGTGGAGCAGCGGCCGGGCGAGTTGGAGGGCACGCTTTTGCTGGCTCGGGTTTATCACGGGATGGGGCGGCGGGACGAGGCGCTGGATTTGCTCGAGCCTCTCGTGCGGGCGCATCCGGACGACGCGCGGGTGCTGGGGATCTATGCGGGGCAGTGTCTATTGCGGGCGGGGGAGCTGGGGGCGGGGTTTCGGGCTTTAAGGCTGGCGCGGAGGGGACGGGAGATGATGGAGCGGGCGGTGGAGCTGGCCCCGGACGATATCGCGTACCGGGAGGGTTTGGTGGACTTTTATCGGCAGGCGCCGCGGATGGCGGGGGGCAGTCTGGAGCGGGCGCGCCATCATGCGGAGGCGATCGGGCGGATCGATCCGGTGCGGGGGGCGGCGTGGAGGGCGTCGATCCTGCTGGAGGAGGGGCGGCCGGCCGAGGCGCTGCGGGCCTGCGAGGAGGCGCTGGCGGCGAGGCCGGACGACTACGTGGCGCTTTTTACCCTGGGGAAAACGGTATCCGAAACGGGACTACAACTGGCGGAGGGCGAGGCGGCTCTGCGCCGCTGTCTGGCGCGCACGCCGGGGCCGAGCGAGCCGAGCCATGCGGGGGTCTGGTATCGGCTGGGCTTGATCGCGGAGCGGAGGGGGGAGCAGGCGGAGGCGGAGGGGGCGTACCGGGCCTCGCTGGCCTTGGAGCCGAATTTTAACCGGCCGGCGGAGGCCTTGCGGCGGCTGGAGCGCGAGCGGTGAGCGGTGGCGGGCGGGGGGGCGGTCAGGCGGCGAGGCCGGCGGCGAGGGCGAGCGCGCTGCGGGCGCGGTTGAGGATGTAGAGGTGGTAGCCGGGGGCGCCGTGGGCGAGCAGGTCGCGGATTTGGTCGAGGGCCCAGTCGACGCCGACAAACTCGACGACGTCGGGTTCGTCGCTGGCGACTTCGAGGCGGCGGGCGAGGGTGGCGGGGAGGACGGAGCCGGAGAGGGTGGCGATGCGCTGGACTTGTTTAAAGGAGAGCACGGGCATGATGCCGGGCACGATGGGCACGGTGATGCCTCGGGTGTGGCAGCGCTCGACGAAGCGGTGGTAGATGCTGTTGTCGAAGAAGAGCTGGGTGGTGACGAAGTCGGCGCCGGCGTCGACCTTGCGTTTGAGGGCGTCGAGGTCGGCCTCGAGGGAGACGGCTTCGGGGTGTTTTTCCGGGTACCCGCCGACGCCGAGGCAGAAGTCTGGGTGGCGGGCGCGGAGGAGGGTGACGAGCTCGTTGGCGTAGCGCAGGCCGTCGGGCGCGGGGGTGAAGGTGGTGGCGCCCTTGGGCGGATCGCCGCGGAGGGTCATGATGTTGCGAAAGCCTTCGGCGTGCAGGCGGTCGGCCATGGCGTGCAGCTCGGCGCGGCTGTGGCCGACGCAGGTGAGGTGGGGCATGACGGTGTAGCCGAGTTCGTCCTTAAGAATAGCGGAAACCTGGGCGGTGCGCTCGCGGGTGCTGCCGCCGGCGCCGTAGGTGACCGAAACGAAGTCCCAGGGCACGCGGCGCAGGGCGCCGGCAGTCGCGCGGAGGGCGGCGACGCCGGGCTCGTCTTTGGGGGGGAAAAACTCGAGCGAGCGCAGGGGGCGGTGTTCGGCGAAGAGCGCGGAGATGGGGCGGTCGGCGCGGGGGCTGGGGGCCGGAGCGGTCGCGGAGGAGGGGAAAGACATCGGGAGCGGGGGCTTAGCCGCACTTCAGACAGTGGGAAATGGGGCCGGAGGCAAGGTACATATCAACGATTCCGTATTCGTTGATGCGAAATATTGAGGGGCGGGAGGTGGGGTGGTTCGGGTGGTTTTAGCCGAGTTTGAGGAGTTCGCGGCTGAGGAAGGCGGTCTGGGCGGCGGAGACTTCGCGGATGCCTTTTTGGGCGAGGGCGAGGAGTTGGGTGAGTTCGTCGCCGCTGAAGGTGGCTTCTTCGCCGGAGGCCTGGGCTTCGACGAAGCGGCCGCGGCCGGTCATGACGATGTTGGCGTCGACTTCGGCGTCTTTGTCCTCGGTGTAGGGGAGGTCGAGGAGGGCCTGGCCTTTGAGGAGGCCGACGCTGATGGCGGCGACGGAGTCGGTGAGGGGGTTTTCCTTGATTTTGCCGGTGTCGAGGAGGGTCTGCACGGCGAGGCGGGCGGCGAGGTAGGCGCCGGTGATGGAGGCGGTGCGGGTGCCGCCGTCGGCCTGGAGGACGTCGCAGTCGATCCAGAGGGTGTTGGGGCCGAGTTTGTCGAGGTCGAGGACGGCGCGGATGGAGCGGCCGATGAGGCGCTGGATCTCGACGGTACGGCCGTCGAGTTTGCCGCGGGAGATGTCGCGTTGTTTGCGTTCGTGGGTGCTGTAGGGGAGGAGTGAATACTCGGCGGTGAGCCAGCCGCCGGGGACGCGTTGCTGTTTCATCCAGGCGGGGACGTTGTTTTCGATCGTCGCGGCGCAGATGACGCGGGTGTTTCCGCAGGAGACGAGGACGGAGCCGGTGGCGTGGGGGGCGATGCCGGCTTCGAAGCGAAGGGGGCGGAGTTGGTCGTGGGCGCGGCCGTCGGAGCGGGTGTGGGACATGGGAAGGTGGTGGGGAGAGGGGTGTGGGTGCGGGGGGCTCGGGGGCTTCAGTCGTCTTCGGGGTCGGGTGCGGTGGGGGAGGGATCGGGGTCGCCGAGGTGGGGTTTTATGACGCGGTCGGGCTCGGGGGGGAGCTGCGCGGCCATGTGGGCGATGAGGCGGTCGTTAAAGGTCTGGGCGGGGTCGTGGCCCATGCGGCGGAGGGCCTGGACCATGGCCGCGACCTCGACGAGGCGGGCCATGTCGCGGCCGGGGCGGACGAAGAGTTCGAAGTGGGGGAGCTCCATGCCGAGGATTTCGAAGTGGTTTTCCTCGAGGCCGGTGCGTTCTTCGACGACGTCGGGGGTCCACTCGCGGAGGGTGATCACGAGGTCGAGGCGTTTGTCGAGGCGGACGGCGTGGACGCCGAACATCTCGGCGATGTTGATGATGCCGATGCCGCGGCACTCCATGTAGCCGCGGTTGAGGGGGCGGGAGGTGGCGAGGAGGTCGCGTTCGTCGACGAGGCGGACGAGGCTGAGGTCGTCGGCGACGAGGGAGTGTCCGCGCTCGATGAGGGCGAGGGCGCACTCGGATTTACCGGCGCCGGCTTCGCCGCGGAGCATGACGCCCATGCCGCGGATGTCCATGGTGGTGGCGTGGACGGTGGCGGAGGGGGCGAACTCGTTGTCGATGCAGAGGGTGGCGAGGTTGACCCAGTGCATGGTGATCATCGCGGTGCGAAGGATCGGGAGTTTACGCTCGACGGCGACGGCGAGCATGGCGGGGGTGGGCTGGTAGTTGCGGGTGAGGACGATGCAGGGCACCTGGCGGTCCACCATCTCGCCGAGGATGCGGGTCTGCTCGGCGGGAGCGAGGGTGCGGAAGTAGGTCATCTCGGCGGCGCCCATGACCTGGATGCGTTTGTTGGCGAAATATTTGAAGAAGCCGGTGAGGGCGAGGGCCGGGCGGTTGATCGAGCCTTCGCGGATGAGGCGGTGGAGGCCGTCGGGGCCGGTGAGCAGCTCGAGTCGGAGTTTATCGCGGTAGATCTCGAGGAAGTGGGCGACGGTGATGCCGTGGATGGCTTTTTGCATGGGCGGAGGCGTGGCCTGGGGGGACGCGCTGGGCGGGGCGCGAGGGCCTAGAGGTTGAAGTCTTGACCGAGGTAGAACTGGCGGGCTTCGGGGTCGTTCACGAGGAAGTCGGCTCCGCCTTGTTTAAAGACGCGGCCTTCGCGGATGAGGTAGGCGCGGTCGACGATTTTGAGGGTTTCGCGGACGTTGTGGTCGGTGATGATGATGCCGATGCCTTTGGCGCGGAGGTCGACGACGATTTTTTGCACTTCGGCGACGGAGATGGGGTCGATGGCGGCGAAGGGCTCGTCGAGCAGGAGAAACTTGGGCCGGGTGACGAGGGCGCGGGCGATCTCGAGGCGGCGGCGTTCGCCGCCGGAGAGGGTGTAGGCCTTTTGGGTGGCGACGTGGGTGAGGTGGAGTTCGGTGAGGTGTTCGTCGACGCGGCTTTTGCGTTGGAGCCGGGGCACGCCGACGGCCTCGATGATGGCGAGGAGGTTTTCGGCGACGGTGAGTTTGCGGAAGGTGGAGGGTTCCTGGGGGAGGTAGCCGAGGCCGAGGCGGGCCCGTTCGTGCATGCGCAGGTGGGTGATGTCGCGGCCGTCGAGGGAGACGCTGCCGCGGGTGGCGGGCACGAGGCCGACGATCATGTAGAAGGTCGTGGTCTTGCCCGCGCCGTTCGGGCCGAGGAAGCCGACGATCTCGCCGGCGCGCGCGGTGATGTCGACGCCGTTGACGACGCTGCGCTGGCCGTAGGTTTTGACGAGGCCGGTGGTGGCGATTTCGGCGGCTTGGGTGCTCACGGGTGCGGTGGGGGCGGGCGGCGCGGCCTCAGGGCTTGGTGGCGGGGCGGGGGAAGCCGACCGCGGCGGGAGCGGCGGAGCGGGGGGTGGCGGTGGCGCCGAGGTCCTGCAGGGGCGGGGCGGTGATCTTGATGTTTTTGCCGCTGAGGGCGCGTTGGCCGCGGAGGAGGATGATGGGCTCGCCGGTGGCGACGACGCCGTTGCTGTGGTCGGTGAGGACGGGGCCGCCGCTGAGGACGACGCGGCCTTCCTGGGGGAAGACTTCGGCGCGGGCGGAGCTGGATTCGCGGTCGCCCTGGACGATGCGCACGTTGCCCTCGGCGAGGATGTATTTGAAGCGTTGTTCGGTGGGGAGGAGGTCGCTTTTGGTCGCGGCGGTGTCGAAGCGGTGGGCGATGACGGTGAGTTGGTCGCAGGTGATGCGGAGATTGGTGCCGGTGAGGATGACGTTTTCGGTGGCGATGGCGGTGGTCTCGGTGTCGGTGGAGCTCATCTCGAGGCGGACGGCACGGAGCTCCGTCGGGACCTCGGGCGCGGGGGCGGCGAGGAGACGGAGGGCGAGGAGCGGAAGGAGGGTGAGGAGAAGGGGGGAGCGGAGGGTCATTTGATGATGTCGCCGAGGGGGGCGTGGAAGATCACGTGGGCGTCGCGTTTGATCAGGACTTTTCCCTCGAGGTGGTCGTAGGTCCAGTCCGCGCCGGTGACGACGAGGTCGCTGCGTTCGAGGCGGACGCTGTCCGGGCCGGTGGCGACTTTGCGGGCGGGGAAGAAGGTGGCGAGGGGCGCGGCGAGGCGGACGTCGACGCGTTCGTCGGACCCGCCGGTGAAGAGGGTGATCTCCATCCGTTGGACGTCGATGCGCTCGGGGTCGGGGAGGCGGGCCTCGCCGGCGACGAGGAGGAGTTCGCGAAAGCCGGCGTCGCTGAAGGTGGGGAGACGAAAATTCTTCACCGGGGCGGTGGCGGTGACCTCCGGCGCGCCGGCGGCGGGGATCGCGGTGGAGAGGGTCGCCAGGCCGAGGGCGGCGGATGCCGCTCGGGCGAGGGTGAAAAGGCTTGGCGGGCGGGGCATCGGGGGGCCGGGACTCAGAGGTGGAAGTCGGTGTGACCCTGGGCGCGGAGGATGTGTTCGCAGATTTCGCGCACGGCGCCGCGGCCGGCGGGGCGGGTGGTGAGGTAGTCGGCGGCGTCGAGGGTGGCGGGCATGGCGTCGGGGACGGTGGCGCCGATGCCGGCCCACTGGATGGCGGGAGCGTCGATGTCATCGTCGCCCATGTAGACGATCTGGTCGTGGCCGAGGTCGAGCTCGGCGGCGAGTTCCTGGAGGGCGTCGAGTTTGTCGGTGCGGCCCTGGATGAGGTGGGGGATCTTGAGCTCGGTGGCGCGGGCGGTGGTGGCGCCGGAGGGGCGGCCGCTGATCCAGGCTACGGCCACGCCGTGGCGGAGGAGGCGGACGAGGCCCATGCCGTCGAGGATGGAGAATTGTTTGGTCTCGGTGCCGTCGGAGGAGATGTGGACGGTGCCGTCGGTGAGGATGCCGTCGACGTCCATGGCAAAGAGTTTGATGGCGGACCAGCGGGCGGGATCGATGTGTCGCATGGGGGGAGTGGCGGGGAGGACCGGAGGGGACTGGGTGATTCAGCCCACGGTGACGGGGAGGAGGGTGGTGGTGTCGTTGCCGAAGATGTCGATGACCTTGACGGCGACGGTGTAGCGGCCGGGCCGGGCGTAGGTGTGCGGCGCGGTCTTCAACTCCAAGGCGCGGTTCTGGCGGGTGCGGAAGCTCTGCCAGACGTTTTCGAAGATGTAGTTGCCGGTCCAGTGGTCCTCATAGTCGACAAATTCGCTGCTGGTGGCGACGCCGGGCAGATCGCCGGTGGCGCCGAAGTTGCGCGGGCGTTTGATGATCTCCTTGCGGCTCTCGTAGTCGAAATCGACCGCCCAGTAGTCGACCCAGTCGGTCCAGTGCTTGGTCAACACCTCGCGGGTGATGACCTCGTTCTTGTCCTTTGCGAGCTTGATGAGTTTGCCCTGCTCGCATACGACCTCGCTCTTGCCGGCGCGTAGGTCGGCGGCGACGGCGTCGACGAAGCCCTGGCTGTAGTAGACGGAAAAATCCGTCAGCTCGATGGCGACGGAGAGCTGGTCGTGGCGGTCGTGGCGCGGGGTGGCCTCGACGTAGGCGACGTCTGCGAAACGCACCTGGCCCTTGTCCACCGCGCGTTTGTCGAAGACCTCGGGCGGGATGGTCTTGGGGGCGAGGTCGATGCCCTTGCCCTTGGCCTCGGAGAGGACGGCGGGGGAGAGGCCCATTTCGAACTCGAAGGCGAGCACGTCGCAGCGGCTGGCGCCGCGTTTGCGGCACTCGGTGATGACCTCCTCGATGAAGAGGCGGCCGACGGGCAGGTTGATGGGGCCGACGACGACGAGGCGGCCGGCGTGCTGGCCGTGGAAGAAGGGCTCGTTTGAGAGCGGCGCGGCGCGGTAGCCGCGGAGGATGAGGTCGCGGAAGTCGCGCTCCTTCTTGGCGAGGGCGGCCTCGCGTTTGGCGCCGGCGAGATGGGAAGGAAGGTTGAGGTAGGCCTGGCGCTCGTAGCGGCCGAGGTTGAGGACCTCGAAGGCGCGGAAGTCTTTGCCCGCGGCCTTCAGCTCGCGCTGCACGCCGATGAGGCGCTTACGGGTGGTGTGGATGCCGAATTTGCCGAGATCGGTGGCGATCCACTTGCGCCCGAGTTTTTCGGCGACGGCGGCGGTGGTGCCGGAGCCGCAGAAGAAGTCGGCGACGAGGTCGCCGGGGTTGCTGGAGGCGCGGATGATGCGCTCGAGGAGGGCTTCGGGCTTTTGGGTGGGGTAGTCCACCCTTTCCTCTGACATCACATTTATGTAATCCATTACGATCCAATCCCGCGGCTTAGAGCCTTTCTTTGAATCCAAATAATCAACTCGGCAAAGCTCGGGGTTTGTTTCTAGCCACTTAATGTCGATGTCGGTGTGGTTTTGTATCGGGCTTCCCGTGATGTTTCGGCCATGTAAGCGAAAAGGGCGCCCGTCCCTATCCTTGTATTTGTATTTACCAACCGTGGATTCAACCAAAGGCTCTGCAATATCCTCCCAGTTGAAAGTGTATCGATCACTTTTGGTGAAGAAATAGATAGAATCATGTCTGCGCACGTAGTGATTCGTGGATACGGCCATGCCACGATAGCACCAGATTACTTCGTTCTGCATATTGGCTCGGCCAAAGACCTCATCGAGTTCCTGTCGAATGTAGCTGTTTACCCTGTAGTCGCAGTGCACATAGATGCTGCCCTCCGGGTGCATCAGATCCCGCATGAGGATGAGCCGCTCGTAGATCATGGCGATGAAGGAGTCGGCGCCGCGGCCCCAGGTGTCGCGGTAGGCGATTTGCTCCAAGACATTCGGCTCCTTGTGGAAGGTTTCGCCGCCGATCTTGATGTCCATGGAGAAGTCGGCGCCGACGTCGAAGGGTGGGTCGATGTAGATGAGTTTGAGGCCGCCGGCCTCCTCGATCTGCTGGCGGAGGGCGCCGGCCTTGAGGGAGGAGAGGATGAGCTTGTTGTCGCCCCAGATGAGTTTGTTGGTCCAGCCGCGGCGGGGGGTGGCGCCGGTGTCGAGGCAGAGGCCCTCCGTATCCGCTTTTTCCTTACGCGGTTCGTCGATGTGTTCGAGGGTCTGGAAGGGAAGGACGGCGGTGCAGACGTCGCGGGTCTTGCCGGCCCAGACGAGCTCGACCTCGCGTTTGTCGTCGAAGAGTAGGAAGCGGTATTTCTCGGGCAGGGGTTTGCCGTCCTGGATGCGCTGGATGAGGTCGCGTTTCTCGGCTTCGGAGAGTTCGTAGCGGTCGGCGGAGGCGGGCGGGCGAGGCATGGCGGGCGGGGGCGGGAAAAGACGGGGGTCAGGCGAGCGGCGGGAGGTCCAGCTCGGGAGCGGTTTGGTAGGCCTGGTCGGGGTGGCGCTCCATCTCCGGGTGGGTGAGGCGGAGGTGGCCGAGATCGACCAAGGGGCGGAGGTGGTCGCGGCGGAGGGCTTGAAATTCACGTCCGCCCAACAGGGCGGCCATTTCCGTCGCCTTGAGGGGCCGCCAGCGGCAAAAATGCAAGATGAGCGGACGGAGGCGCATGCCAGGGCGCGGTCCCAAGCGGGTCAACGCAGTTTGAAGCTCGACCGGAACGGCCGAGGCCAAGGTCCCATGGTCGTGGGCCAAGGTCCCATGGTCATGCGCCAAGGTCCCATGGCTGGGTGCCAAGGTCCCATGGCCGGCGTCTAAAGTATGCTGGTCGGGGCCGGTGGGATCGGGAGCCGGAAACCGGGGGCCGGGTAGGTAATAGGTGGCGGTGCCGGCGCCTTTTTTGACCAAGAAACCCAGGTCGCGCAGCCGGATGAGTTCCTTGCTGGTGACGAGCAGCTCTTCGCCGGTGAGTTGGCGCAGGGTCGGGTTGTCGATTGCGCCGCTTTCCCGCACGAAGATGAGGGCGTAACGCTGGGCCTCGGAAAGGTCGGGTTGGCCGAGCGCGGCCAGCCAGCGAAGGTCGGGCTCGGTGAGGAAGTGGTGGAGCAGGAAGCGAGCGGTAAAGCGCTCGCCGGCGCGGTCGGACTCGAAGGTGGGGGCGGAGAATTCGTGCGCGCGCATGAGCTCGCGCATCACGCGGATGCCGGTGCCCTTGGTCTCGGCGGTGTTGGTCTCGTGGAAAATGGCGGCGAGGTTTGGGTTGCGGAGCTGGGAGCCGGGGGAGCCGAGGAGTTCCGGGTTTTTAAGCGAGTAGCCGGCGTTGAGGATCTCGATGCGGTTCGAGTAGCGGATGATCTGGGTGGGCTGGTGCAGGCGGTAGGAGCGGTGCATCAGGGCGTTGACGATGGCCTCGCGAATGGCGCGGGCGGGGAGGCTGGGGCTGGCGGCCTGGATGCTGCCCTCCGGGAGATCGAAGCCGCGGGGCAGGTCGTCGAGCACGGCGGCCTGCGCGCGATCGACGAGTTGAAGCAGGGGGCCGCGCATATCGATGCTCGCCTCGTAGCGGCGCTCGGGGTCGGCGACCCATTCCTTGCCGGGCACGCGGATGTAGTCCACGCGCATGGCGGGCAGTTCGCGGCGGAGGGCGGAGCGTTTTCCGAAGACGAGCAGGCCGGTGAGGGTAAGGCGGGGAGTGCCGGCGTCGTAAACCAGGGCTCGAAGGGTTTGCAGAAGTTCTTCGTCGGAGTAGCCGAGGGACTCGTCGGTGGGGCTGACCTTGCCGCGTAGCCGGCGGTAGTGATCGACGGCCTCGGGGTCCACATCCGCCCAAGTGGTGCCGGGAAGCGGGGTGGCGTCGAAGGGCTGGCGGTCGCGGTCGGCAAAAAAAACGCGGAGATCGTCCTCGGTGCAGCGTTGGTCGGTGGTGCCGATGCGCCGCCAGGCTCCGCGGGGGAGGCCTTGGGATTTGAAAAAGAGGGGCTTGTGGGAGCTTTCCAGCTCGTCGACCTCGACCACGAGCACGATGCCTTCGGTGAGGACCACCGGCGTGATGCGAGGCCGGAGCGGGAGGTTGAACTGGGTGGCGCAGGCGGTGGCGATCTGTTGCGAAGCTTGGTCGGGATCGGCCACGCCGGACACCGTGTAGGCGCCAAACATGTCGTCCTCGGCGCGGGAGACCCCGAGCAAGACGATGCCGCCGCCGAGGTCGGGCTCGTTGGCGAAGGCGCAGAGGGTTTCGTATAGCGATGCGCCGAGGCCGGACTTGGCTTCCAACCGAGGATGTTCGTCGGCGAGGTTGAGTTCCTTGAGCAGATGGGTGACGTCGGCGGCGGTCATGGCTCGGCTTTGTAGTCGGTGAAGGCCGCGGCGAGGCCGGCGAAGGTGGCGGGCGGGTGTTTTTCGAAGCCGGTCTGGTCCACGAAGACGAAGTCGTAGCGCACGGGCGGCGTGAGGGCCGAGTCGGCGACGGTGGCGTCGGCGCACCATTGGCGGAGGCGGGCCATTTTTTGCGGGAGGTCGAGCTCTTCGCGGCCCTTGGTCTCGACGAGCCAGACGGTGCCGTCGGTGATGCGGACGAGAAAATCGGGCGTGTAGGTGGAGAGGTCGCCGTCGGCGCGGACGTAGTCGAGGCGGAAGCCGACGGCCAGGTAGTTCTTGGCAAAGGCCTGGACGTCGGGGGCGGTCTCGAGGAAGGCGGCGAAGGACAACTCGAGGCCGCCGGCGTGGGCCTCGCCGACGATGCGGTTGAAGAGAGATTTTTTGGCCGCGAGGTAGGGGCGGTGTTCGGTGCGGAAGGGGCGGGTGTTGCTCACGCGGAGGCGGCCGGCGAGGGCCTCGGGGGCGGTGGGGCCGGTGTCGCGGAGGGTGAGCGTGTTGATCGCGGCTTTGAAGGAATCGAAGAGGATCTTGCCGGCCTCGGGCTCGGAGAGGTTGCGCAGGACGACGGGGTCCTCGAGGTCCACGGGCGCGGTGAAGAGGTGCTCGCGGATGAAGTCGCGGACGCGCGGGTAGAGCACCTCGTAGCCGCCGACGAGGCGCAGCTCGGCGACGAGCTGGCGGGCGAAGAAGGCGACGACGGAGCGGTGGTCGGCCGGGCCGGTGCCGTCGAGCTGCACGGTGTGGTGGACCTCGGCGTCGAGCATGGTCTTGAAGACGATCTCGCGGGTCTGCTCGGGGGTGAAGGGCTGGAGCGGGAGTTTGGGGTTGCCGAGGGCGGCGGGGTCGAGGGCGGAGAGGTCTTGGTAGGCACGCTGGTAGCGGCGGGTGAGGCGGGGGAGGGCGATGTCGAGGGCGGCGCGATCCTTGGCGGGGTTGGCGGTCTCGACCTCGATCACCAGGGAGTCGTGGCGCTCGGTGCCGGCGCCCATGCCGACGCGCTCGAAGGTGACGCCCTCGCTCTGGATGGACTCGACGAAGTCCATGAAGGCGGGCGTGCCGAGCACGGAGACGGTCTCGCGGACGTCGGAGCCGAAATACATGCGGCGGAGGCCGCGGCCGAGGGTTTGCTCGGGGAGGATATTGGATTTGGCTGCGTAGGCGCGCAGGCCGCAGATGACGGTGACGTTGCGCACGTCCCAGCCCTCCTTGAGCATGAGGACGGAGACGATGGCCTTGTAGGGCGATTGCCAGGAGTCGATCTGGTTGGCCTGGCGGCGGAGGAGTTCGAGTTCCTCGCGGGCCTTGCCGGTGGCGGACTCGGAGATGTCGCCGTTGTTCTTGGTGTGGATGACGAGGACGGCGCCGGCGAGTTCGGGGCAGATTTTCTCCAGGTGGGCGCCGACGTCGTCGCAGTTCTTGGTGTCGTCCACCATGACGAAGAGGACGGCCTTTTTGCCGAGCTTGGCGTGCTCGGCGGAGGATTTGCGCCACTCCTCGACGCCGAGGCGCAGGTAGTCGTCGTATTTCTCGTGGAAGATGGCGGTTTTTTTCTCGTGCAGCTTTTCGCGGCTGGCGGCGTCGGGGAGGACGGGGTGTTTGACGACGTTTTGGTGGATGGCCTCGACGAGCGGGTAGTCGGAGACGGTCTGGACGAAGATGGAGCCGTTGTCGTGGCGGGGGGTGGCGGTGACGTCGATCTGGAGGGCGAGGCGGGCCTCGCGCTGAAGCATCCGGTGGTGGATGTCCTGGATGGAGCCGAACCACGCCATGCGGTGGTCGTGGATGTGGTGGGCCTCGTCGTTGAAGACGGCGAGTTCGTCGATCTGGCGGATGATCTCGCCGAGGTCGGCGGAGGAGTCGGTGGTCTTGCCGGCGGGGCGGTCGCCGAAGGGGGCGAGGAAGTAGTCGCGCAGGTCGTCATCCTCGGGCGAGGGCGGGATGTGGTCTCCGAGGAAGACGCGGTGGATGTTGGTCAGAAACAGGTTTCCGGCCGGGCGGAGCAGGCGCACGTCGTCCTGGAGGTGGAGCGTGAGTTGGAAGTCGTCGCGCCAATCGCGCCCGGCGGTGCCGTTTTCGGGGAGGACGGGGTCGTTGAAGAAGATGCGCAGCCCGTCGAAGTCGGCCCGGAGGCGGTCGAGCACGATGATGTTGGGCGCGACGAGGAGGAAGTTTCGGGCGAGGGTCGAGTCGGGCTCGTAGAGCCGGTGGAAGAAGCTCCAGGCGATGAGGAGCGAGAGGACCTTGGTCTTGCCGGCGCCGGTGGCGAGTTTGAGCACATAGCGCGGCCACTCCTCGGGAAACATGCCGGCGGAGACGGCGCCGGAGGCGTCGAAGCGGAGGAGGTCGAACTTGTCGCGGGCGCGGCGAACCTCGTGGAGCCAGATGGCGGTCTCGACGGCTTCGCGCTGGGCAAAATAGTAGCGGAAGGGAGCGAGTTGGCCGGAGGCGGTTTCGAGTAGATGCTCGGTCTCGAACCAGTGGTTCAGCAGGGCGCGGGTGGTCGGGGATGCGCCGGCGTAGGCGGCGGCGCGCCAGGCGCAGACCTCGGTGCGAATCTGGGCGACCAGAGGAGGCAGGAGTTTTTCGTAGGCTTGGGAACGGAGCGACTCGTCGGCGGGGAACCACCGGTGCTCGGGCAGGAGGGGCACGTAGGGCGACGAGGGGAACTGGGGGTGGAGAGCCATATCTTCCTAGCAACGGGGGCTAGCCGAGCCAGGCGGCGAGTTTTTCTATGAGGCTGTCGCGGGTGGGGCGGTAGGCCTGCTCGAGCTCGGGGGCGAAGGGCACGGGCAGGTCGAGCGAGGCGACGCGGAGGGGCGGGGCCTCGAGGTCGAAAAACTGTTCCTCCACGATGCGGCTGACCAGCTCGGCGCCGAAGCCGTGGGTGCGGCGGCCCTCGTGCAGCACGCAGAGCCGGTGGGTGCGGGCCACGCTGGCGCGGATCGGGTCGAGGCGGAGCGGGGCGAGGGCGCGGAGATCCCAGACCTCGACGGTTTTTTCGTATTCGGTCTCCAGATACAGCGCGGCTTCGACGGCGAGCTGGGTCATCTCGCCGTAGGTGACGAGGGTGGCGTGGGAGCCGGCGCGCACGAGGCGGGGCCGCCAGACGTCGCGGTAGGCGGGATTCCACGCGAGGGGGTGTCTGCCGCGGCGGTAGAGGGCCTTGTGCTCGAAGAGGAGGACGGGGTTGTCGTCCTCGTAGGCGGCCAGGAGGCAATCGAAGGCATCCTGGGCGGTGGAGGGGTAGAGGGCCTTCAGTCCGGGGTAGGCGAGGAGGGCGGATTCGAGCTCCTGGGAGTGGAAGGAGCCGAAGGTGAGGCCGCCTCCGGCGGGCAGACGAAAGACGAGGGGGACGCGGGCGCCGGAGCGGAAGTGGTAGGTGCCGGCGTTCAGGGCGAGCTGGGTCATCGCCTCGGTGCAGAAGTCGGCGAACTGAAACTCCTCGATGGGGCGGTGGCCGCCGAGGGCCAGGCCGATGGCCCAGCCGGTGCAGGCGGACTCGGCGAGCGGGCTGTTGAATACGCGGGCGCGGCCGTGGGCGGCGAGGAGGCCCTCGGTGATTTTGAAGGCGCCGCCGTAGACGCCGATGTCCTGGCCGAGGACGAGGGATTCGGGGCGTTCGCGCAGGATCTTGGCGTGCGCCAGGTTCAGGGCCTGGGCGAAGGTGACGTGGTCGACCGCGGAGGCCTCGGCGGTGACGAGGGGCCGCCAGTCGATCGGCGGGGCGTCGGGGGCGTAGGCGTCGGCGGGCAGGCTGGCGGGCGAGGGGCGGGGGACTTGTAGGGAGATCTGGATACAGGCTTCGATCCAGGCCTCGAGCTCGGCGTCGATGCGGGCGAGGCGGGCGGCCGGCGGCTCGGCCCCGGGCGCCAGGAGCGCGAGGGCGGCGAGGATTTGTTCGCGCAGCCGGGGGAGGGGATCGGAGGCCTGGATGGAGGCGTTCTCCGCGGCGGAGAGGTAGTCGCAGGTGTCGTAGGCGGCGTGGCCGCGGAGCCGGGCGGTGACCGCCTCGAGGAGGATGGGGCGTTTTTCGGTGCGGACGCGGTGGAGGGCGTCGGCGAGTTGGCGGGCGGCGTCGAGGGGGTCGGCGGTGCAGTCGACCTTCAGGCCTTCGATGCCGTAGCCGGCGGCCCGGCGCCAGAGTTCGACCTCGCGCGGGAACTGCTCGTCGACGGGCGTGGAGTAGGCGTAGCGGTTGTTCTCGATGACGAAGAGGACGGGGAGGGAGAGGAGGGCGGCGAGGTTCAGGGTCTCGTGGATGTCTCCGGTGGAGGAGCCGCCGTCGCCGAAGAGGGCGAGGCCGGCGGCGCGGTGTCCGGCTCTGAGCTGGGCGTCGGTGCGACCGGCGACGTGGGAGAGCATGGACCCGAGATGCGAGATCATCGGGAGGGAGCGATGGGCGATGTCGCCGTGGTGCACGTTGCCCTCGCGGGCGAGGGTGGGGCTGTGGGCGTTGGCGAAGTATTGGTTGAGGTGGTCGCAGAGGTGACCGCTCCAGATCAGGTGGCCGCCGAGGTCGCGATGGGTGAAGGAGACGACGTCGATGGCTTTGTCGGCGAGGAGGGCGAGGGGAACGATCAGGCATTCGTTGCCTTGGCCGCCGGTGACGGTGCCTTTGATCAGGCCCTGGCGAAAGAGTTCGAGGATGCGGTTGTCGGCGCGGCGGGCGAGGGCGGTCCAGGCGTAGAGTCGCAGGAGGGCCGGGGGAGAGGGGTGGGGGCCGAGCTCTTCGGCACGAAGCTCGCGGTCGGAGAGGCAGGCGGGCGCGGGGGGATAGTTTGACGACATGAGCGAGCGGGAGCGTGCGGGGGCGGCGAGCGGCGGGGCAAGCTCGCAGCCCGGCCCGCCGGAAGCTGCCGAATCAGGGTCGGGCGGCGGGCCATCCGCAGGGTAGCGCGGTCCGGGGCTCAATAGCGGTCCATGACGCCGTAAAACACCCAGGCGAGGCCGATGTTTCCCATGGCGAAAACTCCGATCAGCAGGGGATTAACGAAGGTGGTGGAGAGGCCGTAGAGAAGGATCGGGAGGTTGAGAACGGCGGCGCACCAGAGGTAATCGCGGGTCCGGCGGTACCGATAAACTCCGGGGGGCGGAGGGGGGAGGAGCCGTTCGGCGTGGGTCTGGCGGGCGGTGTTGTCGCGGAGGAGGGCGGTGACGTCGGTGGGGGGCAGGGTGGCGTCGTGCCGGGCGTTTTCCGATTCGAAGTGGGCGGCGCCGAGGCTGGGCAGCGGGTGAGCGGGGAAGAGGTGGGCGTGGAGGTCGGGCAGCTCGCGGATGGGGGTCCAGGCGGCGGGCTGCGTGCCGGGGGTGGCGGGGTAGACGAGGGAGTCGGGGCGGAGCACGCGGATTTCTGCTTTTTGGCGGAGGACGGCGAGGCTGTGGGGTCCGCTCGCCGCGCCCTCCTCGGCGAGGTAGTAGGAGGAGTGCATGCGGAGTGTAGGGTGGGGAGAGCGGGCGTGGAGTCACGTCCGGATGCGGGATTGCGCGGGAAGGGTCGCGGGGTTGTGGTGGCGCCCGTTTCTCTCTGCATGACGCTTATCGACCGGCATATTCTGCGCGAGTGGCTCGGGATCCTGGGCTTGGTGCTCGCGGCCACGCTCGGGCTTTTGGTGATGCATGCGTTGTACGATGAGCTGGAGGATTTGCTGCGGCTGGGGGCGGGGACGGGGG